>NZ_CEYXRG010000009.1:74552-110122 GCF_982940295.1 Leisingera sp. | reverse complement strand
CCATGGACGCCACCGACAGCGACGGTAATGCGGCGGTGCAGGTCAGCTTTACCGTGACTGTGTCCAGCAACGAGGCCCCGGTGCTGACAGCGCCGGAGGATCAGACCGCAACCGCGGCTGCTGGTGATAGCAGCGTCTCGCTGGATGTGACCGGTCTTGGCTCTGTCAGCGATGACAGCGGCACGGATCCGGCGATCACCTACGCGGTGGACGGCACCGTGCTGACCGGCACCTACGACTTCCCGGTGGGCGAGACCACGGTGACCATGGACGCCACCGACAGCGACGGTAATGCGGCGGTGCAGGTCAGCTTTACCGTCACGGTCGAAGATGGCTCCCCGCTGCCCGATCCGACGATCAGCGATGTCACCGTAAATGGCAATGGGACCGTCACCGTCACCGGCACAGCGGCGCTTGGTGCGCTGGTCACGGTCACCTTCCCGGACGGCTCTCATGTCGAGACCACCGCGGCTGCAACCGCAGCGGCGCGCCCGATGCGGCCGCTGGCCGTCAATAGCGGCGCAACCGGCGCCTACAGCGCGACCTCGGCCAGCGCACAACCCAGCGGCGATGTGACCGTTTCAACCGCCACAGGTTCTGGCTCTGCAACCACCAGCGCCACTGCCACGGTTGACACCACTGCACCGGACGTGGTGGTCAGCGGCGGCCCGGTCAACGGCATCAGCTATCAGGAGAGCTTCACGCTCACCGTGACCTTCAGCGAGGACGTGACCGGCTTCACCGCCGCGGACATCTCCGCAAGCAACGCGGAGGTGACCGGGCTGAGCGGCTCCGGCGCTATCTATGAGGCGCAGCTTCACGCAACCGGCAGCGGTGAAATCCGCGTGCAAGTGCCCGCAGGCGCAGCTGAAGATGCGGCAGGGAATGATACCACCGCTTCCAACACGCTGGTGATTGCGGACACGACGGTGACCGAAACCCAGAAGAAGATCGCAGGATTCCTCTACAACCGCGCTAACCAGTTGATCGCAAATCAGCCCGAACTGACCAGCTTCCTGTCGCAGGCAGGCGCCGGCAGCGGCACTGCCCAGGCGCAGGTGACCAGAGGCGTTGGCAGTTTCGCCTTTGCTTCGCAGACGGGCCAGCCGGTCTGGTTCCAGCTGCGCGGATCCTGGAGCGAAAACGGCAGCGCGGACAGCCGCCAGGCCTTCGGCGCGGCAGGCGCCCATCTGCGGGTGAAAGACGGACTCCTGCTGGGTGCGATGCTGCAGTTCGACCACCAGAGCGAGGACGACGGCGCCAGCTCCGCCAGCGGCACCGGCTGGCTGGCCGGGCCCTATGCGGTGGCACGCCTGGACGGGCAGCACCTCTATGCCAGCGCGCGGCTGCTCTACGGCCGCTCCAGCAACAGCATCGCCCCATTCGGCACCTACGAGGATGACTTCGACACCACCCGCGTGCTGGCGCAACTGCGCCTGGCGGGGGATCTGGAGCGCGCAGGCATCCGGCTTACCCCCTATCTCGACGCGGCTTATGCGAACGAGGAGCAGAAGGCCTATACCGACAGCCTCGGCAATCTGGTGGGGGCGCAGAAGATCCACCTGCGCCAGGCATCTTTCGGTCTCGACATGGCGCGGCCGGTGGCGCTGGGAACGGGGCAGTTGCTGCTGACCGGCGGGTTCGCGGGCGTCTGGTCCTCCGCCAGCGGCACCGCGGTGGCCGAGACCGTGCTCCCCGCCTATTCGGGCTGGCGCGGCAAGCTGAACGCCGGCCTCACCCGGGTCTGGGACAACGGCGGCGAACTGTCGGTAGCGCTGCGCTACGACGGTCTGGGCAGCGCGGGCTATGAGAGCTACGGCCTCAGCTTCGGCTACACCCGCGCGTTCTGATCCGCCGCCCCGCTTGGGACGCGATGCAGCGAGCGCGTAGGTCTGCGGCATCGCGGCAGCCGCATTCTCTGGATTGCCGGCCGCGGGGCAAGCCGGCGCAGCCCGCCGCGTCCCAGTCCCATCGGCGCGGAACCCAGTTCCTGATCGCCCCGGCTGATTCCGCCCTGCCGGGGCGTCCTTTCCGGTGAGTTGCCCTTGATATGCGATCGACGCCATTTTCCCGCGTCTTGATTGTTGACGCAGGCCGCAGCGAATGGCGGATTGAAAATCATGGCGCAGGCAGGTTTTCGATGACCGCTTCGGTGAAACCTGCTGCACTGAAAAATTTCCGGTGACATGTGCGCGAACGTCATCGCACTTTTGATGCAGAGGCATTGGCCGCGACTGCAATAGGCGGCGGTGTCTGCGCGTCCCGCGTCTTCTGCAGACCTGCAGCGAACAGACGGTTTCAAAAGCTCCCTAGGGTCAGGACACGTTATCGTTTCATATCCAGAACATGACGGTTGCAGCGAGAGCGATGGCAGACAAGAACACCTTGGGACACCTGTCGTATCAGGCTGCAACCCGACGCCAATCCTTGATCCTGCCGAACATGATTTCGATGCGGTTTCGCCGTTTGTATCGTCGCTTGTCGTATCTGATAGCCTTCTTTCGTTGCTTCCGGCCAGGGATGCAGGGGCGTATCCCTTTGTCTTTCAACGCTTCTCTAAACCCAACAGCGTCGTATCCGCGATCCCCCAGCAGCCAATCGACATCTGGCAGGCTGCTCACCAATGCCCGTGCGCCGATGTAGTCGCTGACCTGCCCGGCAGTGGCAGAGAAGCTGATCGGTCGACCCAGGCTGTCGCAGACGGCGTGCAGCTTCGTGTTCATGCCTCTTGGCGGAAATCAATGGGTCCTGAGCCTAAGCGCAAAACCCTTGGCATTGTGGCAATTAGGCTCCTCGCAACGCAGCAGGCGCCTTCAACTCTGCCTATGCAGGCAACCTATCCTGAGCGGGATCATCCGAAAAACAGGCAGGAAGTCCTTGAGAGGGAGCGGTCTGTTAGAATTGCAGCTATTCCTTCGCAATCGCGTTTTCCGGGCCGGTGGTCTTGTGGCTTTGAAACTCAAAAAAGACCGAAACTGGCCCGCGAACAAATCCTGACAGGGAAGCCCCGGCGCATTCCGCCGGGGCATTGATGGTCGAGTTGCAGGATATGATCAGGCCTCTGCCATTTCGCGTCTTTCAACACCCCTGAAGAAGATCAGGTAGAAAACCGGCGCAGCCACCAGCGTCAGCACAGTGGCAAAGGCCAGACCGCCCATGATAGTGATCGCCATAGATACGAAGAAAGCGTCAGTCAGCAATGGCGCCATACCGAGAATAGTGGTCACCGCCGCCAGCATTACCGGGCGCAGACGTGAGACCGAGGCCTCGACAATGGCTTCGCGAAGCGGCTTGCCGGTTTCGCGTTCCAGATCGATCTCCTCGACCAGCACGATACCATTCTTGATCAGCATGCCGGACAGGCTGAGCAGCCCCAGGAGCGCGGTAAAGGTGAAGGGGAAGCCCGTGCCCAGTAGCCCGATCACCACACCGTTCACCGACATCGGCACCAGGAGCCAGATGATCACCGGCTGGCGGATCGCGTTGAACAAAAGCACCGAAATCAGCACCATGATCAGGAGCGTCACCGGCAGCTGCTTGCCAAGGCTTTCATTGGCGTCGCCCGAGCTTTCATGCTCGCCGCCCCATTCCATCAGGTAGCCGGGCGGTATCTGCATTGCCTCAATTGTTTCCTGAACCTCGGCAAAAACGGTCGCGGCGGTCATGTCCGGCGGGATGTCCGCACCGACAGTCAGAGTCGGCAGCCGGTCCCGGCGATGCACCAGAGTGTTCTCCACCTCAACATCAATGCCGTCGATCATCTGCTCCAGCGGCAGGAACTTTCCGGCAGAGGAAGAGAACACGACCTGATCATAGATATTGTATGAATCCTCTGGTGCGCGGCGCACCACAATGGGGATCAGCCGGTCACGCTCCCTGAACACGCCCATTTGCAGGCCGTCAGTGGAGAATTTCAGCGCGTCGGCGATGTTCTCGCGGGTGACACCAGCGGTCTGCGCGCGATCAGTGGCGTAGACGGGTTTCAGGACCGGCTCCTGTTCGCGCCAGTTATGGCGCGGCAGCAGAATATTTGGCGAGGCCGCTTCCAGCCGCCGGATTGCTTCCTCGCCCAAGCTGCGCAGAATGCGAGGGTCGGGCCCGGAAAAGCGCACTTGGATCGGGTCGCCGCCGCCCGGGCCGAAGACCAGCCTTTTGGTGCGGAACTCACCCTCAGGGAATTTGGACTGGCCAAATTCTTCCAGCTCCGCCTGCAGAAGCGGGATGGCGTCCAGGTTTTCCGTACGGATGATGAGGTGCCCGTAGCTGGGGTTCGGCTTTTCGGCGGAATAGGTCAGCATGAAACGTGTTGCGCCCTGACCGGTGAAGGACGCCACAGAAACCACATCTTCGCGTTCAGTAAGCCAGTCCTCGAACACTTTCAGATGCTCAGAGGTGGTCTGGATCGAGGTACCCTGCGGCAGCTTGTAGTGGACGAAGAACAGCGGCGTGTTTGAATCCGGAAAGAACTGCTGCCGCACCTGTCCGAACCCGATAAAGCAGACCACGGTGACGGCGATCAGCCCAGCGACAACTATCCATCGCAGCTTCAGAGACGCCCGCAGAATTGCGCCGTAGGTGCGGAACAGGATACCACCATAGGCATCACTGTCCCCCTCCTTGCCCTGCTTGAAGAAATAGTGGCCCAGCAGCGGGGTTGCCGTCAGTGCCAGGAACCAGCTGAGCAGCAGCGAAATGGCAATCACCGCAAACAGCGAGAACAGAAACTCGCCGGTGGCGTCCGGGCTGAGACCGATGCCGGCAAAGGCCATGATGCCGATCACCGTGGCGCCAAGCAGTGGAATCTGGGTTTTCGAAGCCGCATCATGCGCCGCCTCGCGCGAGGACTTGCCGCGCAGCATGGCGATTTGCATCCCCTCTGCGACAACAATTGCGTTGTCGACCAGCATCCCCATGGCAATGATCAAAGCGCCGAGTGAAATCCGCTCCATCTCGATCGAAAACATGTTCATGAAGAACAGCGTGCCCACCACGGTCAGCAGCAGGGTGGTGCCCACAACAACAGCCGCACGCCAACCCATGAACAAGGCCAGCACGATCACCACGATGGACACCGACATGGCGAGGTTCACAAGGAAGTCGTTCGAGGCCTGCTCGACCACCACATGCTGCTGGTAGATCGGTTTCAGATCGACACCATAGGGGATCTGGCTGTCCAGTGCCGCCAGCTTGGCGTCAACGTTCTTGCCCACTTCGACAATGTTCTCGGTGGCAAGGCCAGCAATACCGAGGGTGAACGCCTCAACCCCGTCAAAGCGGATGATCAGATCCGGGTCATCAATGCGGCCGCGATGCACATCGGCCATGTCGATCACGTTGACCACCTCACCCTGCCAGCCAATCGCAAGGCCCTGAATTTCGGAGACAGAGTCCGAACCTTCGGGCGCACGTATCAGGGTTTCTGCAGGCCCTGCGTCGAGGCTGCCGGCTGAGCGGACCGAGTTGGATGAGGCCAGAGCACTGCTCACCGCGTCAATCGGAACATTCTGATTGACCGAAACAGCCAGCGTGGGTTCGACAAAGATCGCCTCCTGCGGCAATCCGGCGATTTCAACATCGGCCACCCCGTCCACCGTCAGCAGTTCACGCCGCAAGTAGGTTGCCAGATCATGCCTTTCAGCGTCCGTGTAGCCTTGCGCCGTCACCGCATAGAACAGGCCGAACACATCGCCGAAACCGTCGTTCACAACGGGCTGGCTGACGCCCTCGGGCAAAGCGCGGGCTGCATCGCGGACTTCCGCGCGCAGTTTGGTCCAGATGGCAGGCAATTCGGTGCCGTCGAAAGTATCCTGCATTTCCACTTCAATCAGGGAAAAGCCGGGCTGGTTCACGGATGTGATCAGCTTGACCTCGCCCATTTTCTGGATCGCGGATTCCAGGGGCTCGGAGACTTCGCGCGCAACCTGTTCGCTGTTGGCACCGGGATACTGTGTCGCGATGACCGCAGATTTGATGGTGAAGGCCGGATCTTCGAGGCGGCCCAAATTCAGGAAACCCCAGATGCCGCCAAGCAGAGCAGCCAGCATGATGATCCAGGTATAGAGAGGCCGGTTGATCGACCCGCGTGCAATGTCCATCAGCCTGCCCTCAGTTCCCAAAGCCAGTAAAGCGTCTGACTTGCTGACCGTCTTTCAGTGCGCCGCCTCCCGTCAGCACGATCTCTTCGTCTCCGGCAAGGCCGTCCGCCACGCGGAATTCTCCGTTCTGAGTGGCTTCAACCTTCACTTTGGTCCATGCGACGGTGCCCTCCGCAGCGCCCGCAGGAGAAAAGACCATAACACCGGTGCTGCCATCGGTTGCAGTAACCAAGGCAGTGGCGGGCACTCTGATGCCTGTATCGCCGGTGTTCACGCGCACGTTTACAGTTGCAGATGCTCCCGGAAGGATTTGGCGGTCTTCAGGCGGGGTAAGGCGGAATGTCACCTGATAGGTCTGGCCGACGCTGCTGGCTTCGGCGTCATATTCCAGAATTTCCAGCGGATACTCAGTTTCCTGGCCAGGGAAGTTTGCGGAAATCGTCAGAATATCGCTTTCCTCCGCTCTTTGGAAAAGGACTTCGGGCACATCAACTTTGATGTACAGTTCAGACATGTCGTGCAGCCGCACGATGGGGGCCCCCGAACTGACGGTGGTGAATTGCTCCACCTCGCGGCTGGAAACCAGCGCATCAAAGGGCGCGTCCAGGGTGGCGTGCTCGAATTCATACTCCGCATCGCGCAGCGCCACACGTGCCAGCCCTGCCTCGGTCTCGGCGTCGTCGATTGAGACTTGGCTGACGGTGCCAGTCAGGTTTTTCAGGCGCGCTACGGTGCGGTCAGCCTGTTCCTTTCTAAGTTGCGCCTGCTCCAGCTGCAGTTCGAACGGTTCCAGGTCAAGTTCGGCAATCAAACCGCCTTTCGCCACTGCACTGCCTTCAGTTACTGGAAATCTTAAGATTTGCCCGGAAACCTGAAACGCAAGGTCCACTGTCTGCTTGGCCGCCACTTGGCCAAAAAACTGCCGTTCCATAAGCAATGCTTCCGAGGAAGTTTGCAGCAGTTTGACCGGTTTCAGACCCTCTTGGGCCATGGCAGCAGCAGGCAAGGCGCCAAACCCCGCAGCCAAGGCCACGGCAAATGCAAATGAGTTGGGCAAGCGCATGCGTATCACTCCTGTTGGGGCAGTTCTCTTGCTGTTCCGCGTCACGTGACAGTTACAGGCCGTGCAAGCTCTGGTGCAAGTCAAGATGCCGGGACTGGTGCGGCATAGCCAGTTTGCCGGGATTTCTCTGTGAGCAGTGTCACAAAGAGAAAGAAATCTGCGGGCAATGCGCCGTGCAGCAAGGCCCGGTTTGACGCGCCGCATTACAGCGTCATACTTGAACAGCATGCCTCCGCTCAGCGCTGGCTGCGTCCGCCCACGAGGCCAGCCGCTTGCACAGCGTTGCGCAATTTGATGACCCCGCCCAAGACGCGACAAGCGGGCTGCGCAACAAAATCTGTGATAATTCCCGAAAATCCGCTAAGATTTGAGACCAGCCTTAGGCAGAATCCTGAATTTGCACCGGACTGCCGACAACCGGATTTTGCTTATTGATGGGATACGGAAGAACGCAATCAGAGCCGCAGATCCCTCCTGCAGATGCTGTAAGAGCGCTAGAGCAGCAGTTGGCGCAGGAAAAGGCGCGGTTTGCGGCTACCTCCGAAATCCTAAGGGTAATCGGGCAGTCGCGGGAAGACATCCAGCCGGTTTTTGACACTATTGTTCAGAGCGCCAGTGAATTGTGCGGGGCACGATTCTGTATGCTGTGGCGCTATAGCGGCGGCATGATCCATTACTGCGCAAGCCATGGCTTCGGGCAGGCGTTCATTGACGGCTACCTGGCGAATTACCCGGCGCCGCCTGTTGAGGGATCCATTACCGGGCCGGTAATTCGCACGGGCCGTACAGTTCATCTGGCCGATGCTCAGGCCCCAGACTATTCGGACTGCAAAACTGCGCGGCAGTTCGGTTACAAGGAGATGGTTGCCGTCCCAGTAAAGGCCGGGCCGGGCATTTGGGGTGTTCTTGTTCTGGGGTGGCCAACGGGGAGGGCTGCCCTGGCGGCCGACATCAACCTTCTGGAAACCTTTGCAGAGCAGGCCTGCATCGCCATCGGCAATGCGCGGCTTTTCGCAGATACGCAGGAAGCGCTAACGCATCAGACCGCGACGTCTGAGGTGCTGGGGGTGATCTCGCGCTCACCCAACGAAATCAGGCCGGTGCTCGACATCATTCTGGAAGTGGCCTCAGATATCTGCAGGCCGCAGACCGCCTATGCGACACTGGTGGATCACACCGACGGCAAATACCGGGTTGCCGCGACGCACGGCATGACACCGGATTTCCGCCATTTCTTAGCGGAGCAGGCGTTTGAACCTGAAACCGGCAGCTGCACGGGGAGGACGGCGCTGCTGAAGGAGACCGTGTATATCAGGGATACGGAGACTGATGCAGGGTTTAAGTGGAAGACTGCGGCCAAGCAGGGTAATTTCCGTTCGGCGCTGGGGGTTCCGCTGATCAAGGATGGTGTCGTGGCTGGGGTCATTACCCTTGGCCACGCGCAGCCCGGCGCCTTCACAGAGAAACAGATCAGCCTTTTGGAGACATTTGCGGCGCAGGCGGTGATTGCGATCAGCAATACGCAGCTGTTCGAGGAGGTGCAGGAACGCACGGCGGAACTGAGCGAGGCGCTTGAGTATCAGACTGCGACATCAGAAGTGCTGAGCGTGATCTCGCGTTCGCCCAATGAGCTGGAGCCAGTGCTGGCCGCCATACTCCAGGTGGCCTCCCGCCTTTGCGACCCTGAGTATGCGTTTTTTGCCATGCTGGACGCGTCAGACGGGTTGTACCGGATCAGCCAGTCGCACAACGTGCGGCCGCGGTTTCTCCGCTATCTTGAGGACAATCCGATTGCACCGGGGGAAGGCAGCTGTATCGGCCGGACTGCTCTGACCGCAAAGACGGTCTATGTAGCCGACACGCTGCACGACGACAGCTACACTTGGAAGGAAGCGGCAGGGATCGGCAATTTCAGAAGCACGCTGGGTGTGCCACTGATCAAGGATGGTGTGGTCCTGGGGGTGATTGTGATGGCGCACAGCCAGCCGCAAGCCTTCTCGCAACGGCAAATCGGCCTGCTGGAGACCTTTGCCTCGCAGGCGGTGATCGCAATCAGCAACACCCGGCTGTTCGAAGAGGTGCAGGCGCGCACAGCTGAACTGAGCGAAGCGCTGGAGTATCAGACCGCGACATCGGAGGTGCTGAGTGTGATCTCGCGCTCACCCAACGAGCTGGAGCCGGTGCTGCAGTCGGTGTTGAAGGTAGCTGTGCGGATTTGCAGCCCGGAAGTTGCCTATGTAGCGCTCCTGAACGAGGAAACCGGCGCCTATGAAGTGGCCGTCACTCACAATGCCAATGAAATTTTCGAGGAGATTCTGGCGCAACAGGAATTTGTGCCGGGAATGGCTACGACGACCGGACGGGCCGCGCTGACCGGCCGAACAACCTATATTCCCGACATTGAGGCCGATCCCGATTACGGCTGGCGGGAGCAAGCGCGCAAGGGCGGGTTCCTGTCCAGCCTCGGAGTACCGCTGATCAAGGGCGGCAAAACCCTTGGCGTAATCACGCTGGCCCATGTCCGCAAGAACGCCTTCAGCCCGAAGCAGATCGCGCTGTTTGAAACCTTTGCAGCGCAGGCGGTGATTGCACTGAGCAATGCGCGGCTGTTCACGGATTTGCAGAATGCGCTGGTCCGCCAGACCGCCAGCGCCGATATCCTGCGGGTAATCAGCAGCGCCCAGGAGGATGCCAAACCGGTGTTTCTGGCAATTGCAGAGGCGGGGGTGCGGCTGCTGGACTGCGACGGGGCCGCAGTGCTGATCCGGGACGGGGATCATTTCTCCCCTGTCGCGGGGATGCGCAGGACCGGGCCGATGGACACTTTAAACCCCGAACCGGTTCCGATTGATCCAAAGCTCAATTTCCCGAGCCAGGTCTTTGAAACCGGAAAGATGGTGCACGTACCGGACTTCGCCGAAACGGATCTGCCGCCGCATGAAGTTGAAACCGTGGCAAAATTCGGTTTGCAGTCCTGCCTTTACCTGCCGTTGCTGCGCGACGGCAGCTGCGTTGGCGTGCTTGCGTTTTCGCGTGCGGACAGCAAACGCGCCTTCACCAGCGAGCAAATCCGGCTGGCGGAAAGTTTCTGCGACCAGGCGGTTATCGCCATTCAAAATGCGCGCATGTTCAACGCGACCCAGGCAGCCCTGGCGCGTCAGACCGCTAGTGCCGATGTCTTGCGGGTGATCAGCAAGTCGCCGACCGACACCAAGCCGGTCTTCGACGAGATCGTGCGCCTCGCTGTATCACTGATCTCCTGCGACCTGGCCATTGTTACTGAAAGCGATGGCAAAGAGTTCTGGCAAGCGGCGGTGGCGTCGCCTGCCGGTGTGGAAGATGAAATCAACCAGACCCGGCATCCAATCGACCCGGCACAGAACTTTCCGTCGCAGTCCTATACCCGTAAGAAGATCCTGCACATTCCCGACTGGTCAAAAGTGAAGCTTCCTCCGATGGACCGCCGGATCTATCACGCCAGCGGCTTCCGCTCCTCCTTGATGCTTCCTCTGCTGCGGGACGGCGAGTGTATCGGCGGCCTGGGGTTCATCCGCAAAGCGGCGCGTGCGTTTTCACGGGATGAGATTGCAATGGCGGAGTCTTTTGCCGACCAGGCGGTTATCGCCATCGGTAACGTTCGCCTGTTCCAGGAAGTGCAGGAGGCCCGCGCCACAGCAGAAAAGGCGAATGAGGCAAAAAGCGCATTCCTCGCCACGATGAGCCATGAAATCCGCACTCCGATGAACGCGGTGATCGGCATGAGCGGGCTGCTGATGGACACCGAACTGGACGGTGAGCAGGCCGACTATGCCCGGACCATCCGCGACAGCGGCGACGCGCTGCTGGGGATCATCAACGAGATCCTCGATTTTTCCAAGATTGAAGCGGGGCAGATGGCCATAGAGGCGCACCCATTTGATCTGCGCGACTGCATCGAAACCGCACTGGACCTGATCAGCGGGCGGGCTGCGAAAAAGCAGCTGGATGTTGCCTATATCATGGACGACAGCGTGCCGCCTGCCATCAGCACCGACCTGACCCGGCTGCGGCAGATCCTGCTCAACCTGCTGTCCAACGCGGTCAAGTTCACCGACACCGGCGAGGTGGTGCTGTCAGTCACCTCAGAGCCGCCTGCAGATGACCGGGTGAAACTGCATTTCGAGGTCCGCGATACCGGCATCGGCCTGTCTGAGGAAGGGATGAGCCGCCTGTTCCAGTCCTTCAGCCAGGCAGACTCCTCAACCACGCGAAAATACGGCGGCACCGGGCTGGGTCTGGCGATTTCAAAACGGCTGGCAGAGCTGATGGGCGGCACAATGCAGGCATCCAGCGAGGGGCCGGGCCGGGGATCAGTGTTCAGTTTCACCATCCTTGCAGAACCGACCGGACTGCCGAAACCGGAGGCCCGCAGCCTTCTGGGCAAGCAGCCGGAACTGGCCGGCAAGCGCATTCTCATGGTGGATGACAACGAAACCAACCGCAAGATCCTGGCCGCGCAGACCCGTAAGTGGGGGACCCAGACAACCGCCGTCGCCTCCGCCGGCGCGGCGCTGGAAGTGCTGGCGGCAGATCCTGAATTCGATCTCGCGATCCTGGACATGCATATGCCCGGAATGGACGGGGTGACGCTGGCGCGCCGGATCAGGCAGACGCAAAACGACCTGCCGCTGGTGCTGTTCAGCAGCCTTGGCGAACGCGCCCCGGGGACAGAGGACGGGCTGTTTGCGGCCTGTCTGGCGAAGCCGCTGCGCCAGTCGCACCTGTTCGATACGTTGGCCGGGCTGTTTGCCTCGGCGCCTGTGCGTCCGGCTGCGGCCGGCACGGCGGGCAAATCAGTGACCGGTCCGGAACTCGCCGCGCGCCACCCGCTGCGGATCCTGCTGGCAGAAGACAATCTGGTGAATCAGAAGCTGGCGGTCCGGCTGCTGGAGCAGATGGGTTACCGCGCCGACCTTGCCAGCAACGGGATCGAGGCGCTGGAAAGCGTGGCGCGACAGGTCTACGATGTCGTGCTGATGGATGTGCAGATGCCTGAAATGGACGGGCTGGAGGCCGCGCGGCAGATCACTAGAAAATACACCGACGGCGACAGGCCCGCGATCATTGCGATGACCGCAAATGCGATGCAAGGCGACCGGGAGATGTGCCTGGAGGCGGGCATGGATGGCTACATCGCCAAACCCATCCGTGTTGAGCGGCTGATTGAGGCGCTGGAAGGTATTCAACCGCGCGGAAAGGAAACCCCATGAGCGGCAGCCCCCTTGATCCCGCCGTCTTTGCCGAGTTGCAGGACGCCACCGGCGCGGATTTCGCGGCGGATCTGGCCGCCACCTTCCTGGAAGAGGCGCCGGGCATGATTGCGGAACTGAAGCAGGCGGCGGCAGCGGGTGATAGCAACAGTTTCCGCCGCGCAGCGCATTCGCTCAAGTCCAACGCAAACACCTTTGGCGCCAGTGCGCTGGCGGAATTGGCGCGGCAGATGGAATTGTCTGGGCTCAGCGGTCCGGTACCGGATCTTGCCGCGCTGGATGCAGAGCACACCCGCGCGGGTGCTGCGTTGCGGGAGCTGCTGGATGGCTGATACCCAGGGGCAGGTGCTGATTGTGGACGACAACAAGGTCAACCGGCTGCTGCTTGCGCGCAATGTCGAGCTGCTGGGGCACCGGGCCGAGGCCGCGGAAAACGGCAAGATCGCGATGGAACAGCTCGGGACCGGGGCGTTTGACCTGATCCTGCTGGACATCGAAATGCCCGAAATGGACGGCTTCGAAGTGCTGGCGGCGATCAAGGCGGCCCCGGACCTGCGCGATATACCGGTGATTGTCACCTCCTCGCTGGAGGGGCTGGACAATATCGTACGCTGTATTGAACTGGGCGCGGAGGACTACCTGCCCAAGCCCGTGAACCAGGTGCTGCTGGGCGCCCGGCTGAACTCAAGCCTGGAAAAGAAGCGCCTGCGTGATGAACAGAAACGGCTGCTGGACCGGTTTGCAACCCAAGAGGTGGCGCTGGACCTGCAGAACTCCGGCTTTGCCATTGGCGGCAGGCGGATAACCGCATCAGTCCTTTTCTGCGACATCCGCGACTTCACGGCGCTGTCCGAGGACCTGCCGCCAGAGACCACCATCGAGTTACTGAACACATACTACACATTGATGTTCGACGCCGTCGGCAGCAACGGCGGTATCGTGAACCTGATGATCGGCGATGGGCTGATGGCCCTGTTCGGCGCGCCGCGGCCTCTGGAAAACCCGGCGCTGAACGCGGTGGCCGCGGCCAAGGAAATGTTCAGCATGATAGCGGTTCTGAATCAGCAGCAGAGCGCGGCTGGCTCACCGGAAATAAAGCTGGGAGCCGGCATTGCCACCGGGGAAGTGGTGGCGGGCTATGCCGGAACAGACGAGCGGGCCGCATACACCTGTGTCGGCAAGACCGTGAACCTGGCAGCCCGGCTGGAAGCGCATACCAAGGCTTCCGGGCGCAGGATCCTAGTTGACATGCAAACCCGGAACAGCCTGCCGGATCCCTCCGTGGCAGAAAAAATTCAGCAAGTGGAGTTTAAGGGATTTTCCGAGCGGCAGGACATTTTTGCGCTGTGATCCGCCGGCATTTGCGCCGCCCTTTCCCGGCGGATGCCTGCAAAGCGGCTTTTACTGATAAAGGGCGACTTCCACACGGCCCCAGCTGAATGCAGCAACCCGCCCGAACAATGGCGAATTTTCCGGTGCTGCCTTAATGAGCTTGCTCCACATATGATTTTGCGCCTGCCGCATCGGCCGGATCCGCTGGACGTCTTCCTTGGGCCTATTAATGCTGTTGTTTGCACCTGTGGCCCGGGGTGCCTTTCCTTCGGCCATGCGGTTCACTCTGTCGTTCCAAGATACCATATTCAGTGAATGCACCACGACCTTGAATATTTCGAGACGTGCGCTCGCGCCGCCATTGCTTCCATGCCCGGAGCTTTTCGGCCTGCTGCAGAAAACGTCATTCTGCGTATTGCTGAGTGGCCTGCGCCAGACATTTTGAACGATCTTGGCATCGTGGATCCGCGCGATCTTACGGGGCTCTACGAGGGTATTCCCATGACCGAGAAATCGGTCTTCGACATGGCACCGCCTCAAGATGTCGTCTGGCTTTTCCGGCAGCCGATTCTAGAAGAATGGCGCGATCGCGGCAATGTCGGGCTGAACGAGTTGATCGCGCACATTGTTATTCACGAGTTCGCCCATCATTTCGGATGGACTGACGAGGAGATCGCAGCCATCGACCAATGGTGGCTCTGAGCCGTCGCTTACTGCAATGGCTGCGTTTACGGTTTAAGCTCGCAGCCTTTGCTGCTGCCTGGATGGGACATCGCAAGTGCCGCCGGCAGCCTACTGACCTAAGGTGTAGCAATTCTCATTCCGCTCAGGTTCGCGTCGGCCGGGTCGTACCCGCAAGCCAGTTGTGTTGCTCCTGGCAGGCCTTAGCAAATTCCGCTAATAGGAATGTTATTTTACATATTGAAATTTCAAACCTGATTGCGTACCAATCGATAAGCAAGAGCTTCTGAGAACAACGTGCGAGGGAAAATGGAAAGCCTGGTCAATCTGGCGATGGATGACGGCATCGCTGTTGTGAAGGTGGATAATCCGCCGGTTAATGCTCTTTCCCACGCGGTGCGCGCAGGCATGCAGGACTGTTTGCGGACAGCGCTGAACAGCGTTCAGACAAAGGCGGTAGTCATCTGTTGCGCGGGCCGCAGCTTCTTTTCCGGTGCGGATATCCGGGAGTTCGGCAAGCCGTCCCAAGCGCCGGTTCTGCCGGATCTAATCAATGAAATCGAAGCGTCGACCGTACCGGTAATCGCCGCAATGCAGGGAAATGCGCTTGGCGGCGGGTTGGAGGTGGCCTTGGGCGCCCACTACAGGATCGCGCTGAAGGGCACCCGGTTTGGCCTGCCGGAAGTGTCGCTGGGGCTGCTCCCCGGTGCAGGCGGCACTCAGCGACTGCCGCGTTTGGTCCCGGCTGCAGAGGCGGCCCGGCTGATCACTGGCGGCAAACCGGTTGATGCGGATACCGCGCTGTCCTGGGGTCTGATCGACCGGATTGCGGGCGGCAGCGACGCCCCCGCTGAAGGGGTCGCCTTCGCCCGTGAGCTGATCGCGGCAGGCAAGGGGCCGCGCCCGGTTGGCAGCCTGCCGTGCAATCAGCTGGAGCCTGCGGTTTTGGAGCAAATCCGGTCTGAAACTGCCAGATCGGCACGCGGGGCAATTGCACCATTGGCTTGTTTGGGTGCTGTGGAGGCGGCAATGTCGTTGCCGCTCAGCGAAGGACTGAAGAAAGAGCGCGCGCTGTTTCAGGAGCTGATGGCGTCCGATCAGAGCAAGGCCTTGATCCACGGCTTCTTTGCGGAGCGCCAGGTCGGAAAGCTGCCAGATATCGAAGGTGTTGAGCCGCGCGAAATCAGCCGTTTAGGTGTTGTAGGCGGCGGTACTATGGGGACCGGGATTGCCGTCAGCGCACTGCTTGGCGGACTGCACGTGACGCTGGCCGAACGCGATAAGGCGGCGGCGTCTAAGGCCGCGGCCAGCGTCAGAAAGATGCTGGAAAATGCGGTGAAACGCGGCAAACTGACCGAAACGCAGCGCGATGCCATTCTTGCCGGCGCGTTCAGCACAACCACTAGCTTTGAGGATTTGGCACCGGCGGATCTGGTGATTGAAGCTGTTTTTGAAAGCATGAACGTAAAGAAGGATGTGTTCACCCGGCTTGACCAAGTCTGCAAGCCGGGGGCCATTCTGGCGTCAAACACCTCTTACCTGGATCTGAACGCAATCGCCGCTATGACCAGCCGCCCGCAGGATGTAATCGGGCTGCATTTCTTTTCGCCTGCGCATGTGATGCGGTTGCTGGAAGTGGTGGTGGGCGCGGAAACCGCTCCGGACGCAGTGGCGACGGGCTTCGCGCTGGCCAAGCGTCTGAAGAAAGTAGCGGTGCGCGCGGGCGTCTGCGACGGTTTTATCGGCAACCGGATCCTGTCGCATTACAGCAAGGCGGTCTACGGCATGGTACTGGCCGGGGCCAGCCCCTATGCGGTGGACAAGGCACTGACTGGCTTTGGCCTGGCGATGGGGCCGTTTGCCGTGGGCGATCTGGCGGGGCTGGATATCGGCTGGGCCAACCGCAAACGTCTGGCCCCAACCAGGGATCCGCGCGAAACCTATCCTGAATTTGCCGACCGGCTGTGCGAGCTGGGCCGGTTCGGACGCAAGACCGGACGCGGATTCTATATCTACGATGACAGCATCAAAGACCCGCGTCCTGATCCTGAGGTTGAAGAAATCATTTCTGAAGAGCGTGCCGCCAAAGGCATCACGCCGCGCACAATCGGCGAAGATGAGATCATAAGCCGCTACATGGCGGCAATGGTGAACGAAGCCGCGCGGGTGGTCGGAGACGGCATCGCACTGCGGCCGCTGGATGTGGATGTGACTTTGCTGAACGGATACGGATTCCCGCGCTGGCGCGGTGGCCCGATGCATTATGCCGACACGGTAGGGTTGAAAAAAATTCTCAAGGATATCTGCCGTTTCCACGAGGAAGACCCATTCCTTTGGCAGCCCGCGCCTCTGCTGGAGCAACTGGCCGCTGAAGGCCGGACCTTTGCCAGCCTGAACACCTGAAGGAGAAACCAATGAAACAGGCGGTCATCGTCTCCACCGCGCGAACTGGTCTGGCCAAATCCTACCGTGGCGCGTTCAATGAAACCCATGGTGCCACAATGGCCGGCCATGCCATCAGCCATGCGGTGCAGCGCGCGGGCATTGCGCCGGACTTGATTGAGGACGCGCTGGTCGGCTGCGGCTACCCCGAAGGCTGGACCGGCGCCAACATCGCCCGCCAATCGGTAATACGGGCAGGGCTGCCGGTGTCGGTTTCCGCCGCGACCGTGAACCGGTTCTGCTCCTCCGGGCTGCAGGCAGTGGCGATGGCAGCGCACTCGATCGTGATGGAGGGCGCGACGGCCGCGATCGGGGCCGGGGTGGAAAGCATCAGCCAGATGCCGCCTTCCCGCCCGCCGCAGGCCCGGGAGAATTGGATACTGGAAAACAAGCCGGAGCTGTATCTGCCGATGATCCAGACCGCCGATATCGTGGCGGCGCGCTATGGCATCAGCCGCGAAGCGCAGGATGAACTGGCCCTGGCCAGCCAGCAGCGCACGGCTGCCGCGCAGGCGGCGGGCAGGCTCGATGACGAGATCGTGCCGATCACGGTGACCCAGGCCTTTAAGGACAAGGAAACCGGTGAAGTCACCCGCAAGGAAGTGACTTTTGGCATGGATGACTGCAACCGCCCCAACACCACGCTGGAGGGGCTGGCCGGCCTCGCGCCGGTGCAGGGCGAGGGGCATTTTGTCACCGCGGGCAATGCTTCGCAGCTGAGCGACGGCGCGGCGGCGCTGGTGCTGATGGACAGCGGTCTGGCCGAGCGCGAGGGGGTTGAACCCCTGGGGGCCTTCAAAGGTTTCGCGGTGGCCGGATGCGAGCCCGACGAGATGGGCATTGGCCCCGTCTTTGCGGTGCCGCGCCTGCTGGAGCGGTACGGGCTGACGGTGAACGACATTGACCTGTGGGAGCTGAACGAAGCCTTTGCCTCACAGGCCCTCTACTGCCGCGACCGGCTGGGGATCGACCCGGAGATCTGCAACGTCAACGGCGGTTCGATCTCGATCGGCCACCCGTTCGGCATGACCGGCGCGCGGATGACCGGGCATCTGCTGCTCGAAGGCCGCCGGCGCGGGGCCAAACTGGGCGTGGTGACCATGTGCATTGGCGGCGGCATGGGCGCGGCCGGGCTGTTCGAGATTTTCTGAAGGGACGCGCAAGATGGATTTGAACTTCACCGAAGAGGAGCAGGTGTTCCGCGCCGAGGTGCGGGACTGGTTGAAGTCCTCGCTGCCGCGGGAACTGAGCGAAAAGGTCCGGCTGGGAAAACGGCTGAGCAAAGCGGACAGTGAGTTGTGGCACAACCTGCTGAGCGAACGCGGATGGCTCGCCCCGAACTGGCCGCGCGCATACGGCGGCTGTGAATGGAATGCCGTGCAACGCCATATCTTCGAAGAGGAGGCCTGCCTGGCCCATGCCCCGCGCAGCCTGCCGTTCGGCCTGTCGATGCTGGCGCCTGTGCTGCTGGCCTTCGGCTCCGAGGAGCAGCGGCAGAAATTCCTGCCGCGGATCCTGAACGGACAGGACTGGTGGTGCCAGGGCTATTCCGAACCGGGAGCAGGGTCCGATCTGGCGGCGGTGAAGACCCGCGCGGTGCGGGACGGAGACCACTATGTGGTCAACGGGCAGAAAACCTGGACGACGCTGGGCCAGCACGCGAACTGGATCTTCTGCCTGGTGCGGACCGATCCGGAGGCCAAGAAACAGGAAGGCATCTCGTTTCTGCTGATCGACATGGACACGCCCGGGGTCACCGTGCGGCCCATCGTGCTGATCGATGGCGAGCCGGAGGTGAACGAGGTGTTCTTTGATAACGTCCGCGTTCCTGCGGAAAACCTTGTGGGAGACGAGAACAAGGGCTGGACCTACGCCAAATACCTGCTCACCCATGAGCGCACCAATATCGCCGGAGTGGGCTTTTCAAACGCGCTGCTGGCAACCTTGAAACATGTCGCCGCCAAGGTCCAATCCGGCGGCCGGCCGCTGGCGGAGAACCCACATTTCGCAGCCCGCATGGCGCAAGCCGAGATCGACCTGATGGCGATGGCGACAACCAATCTGCGGGTGGTCTCGGCGGCAGCCAAGGGCCAGGCGCCCGGCGCAGAAAGCTCGATGCTCAAGGTGAAGGGCACGGTGATCCGGCAGGAGCTGACATCGCTCTTGCGCCGGGCGATGGGGCCGGATGCGCTGCCGTTCCAGCCTGACTTTCTGACCGGCGGCGACAATGCCGATGCCATGGGACCGGAATACGCAGCGGCCTCTGCGCCCAACTATTTCAACATGCGCAAACTGTCGATCTTTGGCGGGTCGAATGAGGTGCAGCGCACCATCATCACCAAGGCCATTCTGGGTCTGTAGAGGGAGCATGTGATATGGATTTCAACCTGACCGAAGAACGGGCCATGCTCCGCGACACACTGCAGCGGTTCCTGGCGGACAAGTATTCGCATGAAAACCGGCGGGCGCTGATTGCTGCAGGCACCACCTTTGATGCGGAGGTTTATGCCGGGCTGGCGGAGCTTGGCATACTGGGCGCGCTGTTCAACGAAGAGCAAGGCGGTTTTGGCGGCCAAGGCTTCGATCTGATGGTGGTCTTTGAAGAGCTGGGGCGGGCCGGCGTGATCGAACCGGTGCTGCCGGCGGTGCTGGCCGGCGGTTTGATAGCAGAGCTGGGCGGCGGGCTGGCTGATGAGATCATGGCCGGGACGCATGTCGCGGCTCTGGCGCATGGCGAGGCCGCCGCGCACTATGACTTGAACCATGTCGAGGCCTCGGCCGTTACGGACGGCGATGCCATCGTGCTGCAGGGCATCAAGACCCATGTGCTGCACGGCGCGGAGGCGCAATCGCTGGTGGTTTCAGCCCGGGAGACGGGGGATGCGGCAGACACGGCGGGCATTTCCCTGTTTCTGGTGCCCGTGAATACGCCCGGCGTGACGGTCAGCGGACACAGGAATATTGACGGCATCCCGGCTGCAACGGTCACCCTGGATGGGGTGCGGCTGACCGCCACGGCGCGCCTGGGCACTGCCGGAGAGGGGTTTGCCGCGCTGGAGGCTGCAGTCGCCCGCGGCTTGACCGCCATTTGCGCCGAAGCCCTCGGGGCAATGGATGCCGCCAAGGCGCTCACCACCGACTATCTGAAGGAGCGCAAGCAGTTTGGCACGCCGATCGGCAAGTTCCAGGCGCTGCAGCACCGGATGGCGGACATGCTGATCGAGATCGAGCAAGCACGCTCGGCCGTGATCAATCTGGCGGGCAACCTGCAGCAGCCGCGTGCCCTGCGCGAAATCCACGTAAGTGCTGCCAAAAACCTGATTGGCCGGACGGGCGCGCTGGTGGCTGAGGAATGCATCCAGATGCACGGCGGCATCGGCATGACCGATGAATACGCGCTGTCCCACTTTGCCCGCCGCCTGACGATGATCGACCATCTGTTCGGCGACACGGATTATCATCTGGAACGCTTCATTGCGTTGAAAGCGGGTTAGCACATGCCGCTGCTGCGCCCCGACAGGCCCCTTATCCCGCTTTTTGAGGCTATGGGGTATGACATCGAAATCGACCCAGAGGCGGTTGAGGCCCATTGCGTGCTTCAGATTTCCAGCCTGCACTTGAACCGCCAGGGCAGCTTGCACGGCGGGGTGGCAGCAACGCTGCTGGATACTGCGAGCGGGATCACCGCCAGTTTATCCTGCGACCCCCAGGGGCAAACGCCCTTTGTCACTTTGTCGCTGAACGTCAACTATCTGGCGGCGGCCCGTCAAGGGACGGTGCGTGCGTCCGGCCGGATTACCGGTGGCGGCAAAACAACCAAATTTGTCGCCTGCGATTTGCGGGACGGGGCAGGCCGACTGATTGCGGCCTCCACCGGCGTCTTCAAGCGGGTGCGCAGAACGGAACCAGAGGAGGCAGCATGAGCGCGCTTTTCAGGCATGAAGTCCGCGGCGGGACCCTGATCATCTGGAACTGCAACACGGCGATGCGCAATGCGCTGTCCTATGAGTATTATCAGGGTCTGCAGGAAGGGCTGGCGCGGGCGGCGTCCGATCCGGGCATTGCCGCGGTGATCCTGGCGGGCGAAGGCGGCTTCTTCTGCTCCGGCGGCAATTTGAACATGCTGAAGGAACGCCGCGAGATGCCCTTTGAAGAGCGCCGGGTGCAGATCGGCAAACTGAACGCCCTGATCCGCGCGGTCCGCACCTGTCCCAAGCCGGTCATCGCAGCGGTGGAAGGCGGAGCGGCCGGGGCCGGGCTGTCGCTGGCGATGGCGGCGGATATGATCGTCGCGGAGGAGGGGGCCAAGTTCACGCTGGCCTATGTCAAGGCAGGACTGGTGCCGGATGGCGGTGCTACCTATGCACTGACGCAGGCGCTGCCGCGGGCAACTGTGGCGCGGATGGCGATACTGGCCGAGCCGCTTAGCGCCGAGCGGATGCACCAGCTGGGTGCAATAACCGAACTAGCCCCGCCAGGCACCGCAGTCGCAAAGGCGGAAGCACTGGCGGCCGCAGTTGCCAAGGGACCCGAGACGGCAATCGCCGACATCAAGGCGCTGCTCAATCAGGCAGAAACCGCCAGCTTCGAAGAGCAGCTTGCGCATGAACGCGATGCTATGGCCAAGGCTCTCGGCGGATCCGAGGCCCAGGCGGGCATCGGCGCCTTTCTCGCCAAGACATCCCCTGTATTCCGCTAAGGAGACCGAAATGATCCACACATCTGCACTGCCGGCGGTTTTCGATACGCCCGTGACCCGGACCTACGGCACGCGCCTGCCGGTTGTGGCGGGCGGCCTGCAATGGCTTGCCAATGCTGAATACGTGTCCGCCGCGGCACGGGCCGGGATCGTCTCGTTCATCACTGCCGCAAGTTTCCCCGAGATGAATAATCTGCGCGCGGAGATCCGCCGCTGCCGGGAGATGTGTGGCGGCAAGCCCTTCGGGGTCAACGTCTCGATGATCCCCAAGCTGGTGCCGGGGGAGAAGACCGAAGAGGTGTTCCGCCTGATCGCGGATGAAGGCGTGCAGTTTGTCGAAACCTCAGGCCGCAGCCCCGAGGCGTTTATGCCGATCCTCAAGGATGCCGGGATCACTGTGCTGCACAAGGTTCCCAGCCTGCGCTATGCGGTGAAGGCTGAACAGGTGGGCGTTGACATGGTGTCGATTGTCGGCGCCGAATGCGGCGGCCATCCCGGCATGGACATGGTTGGAAGCATGGTCAATGCCGGGCTGGCAGAGGACCGGCTAACCATCCCGTGGCTGATCGGCGGCGGCATTGGTCACGGCAAGCAGATCGCGGCAGCACTGGTAATGGGTGCGGCAGGTGTGGTGATGGGCACCAGGTTTCTGGTTGCCAGCGAGCTGACCGCGCATCCGGATTACAAGCAGGCAATGGTGAACGCCAGCGAGCTAGACACGCAGCTCACTATGCACTCGGTGCGCAATACCGTGCGCAGCCTGCGCAACCAAACAACAGAAACGGTTGCCCGGCTCGAACGCGACAACCCCGAAATCGGAATCCAGGAACTGCTAAAACATGTGTCCGGCAAGATCGGGCGCCAGGCTTATGCCACCGGTGACGTGTCGCAAGGACTCCTGTCGGCGGGCCATGCGCTGGGGTTTGTAGACAAAGTGGAGCCCTTTGCCGAAATCACCGCCCGCCTTGAGGCCGAGGCGCTGGCAGCATTCGGGCGGCTGGGCCTGGCGGCGTGACAGTGCAAGGGAGGAACAAAGACATGCACAACCGCGTACACGGGCTGCTGCAAACAGCCGCTGAAACACGCCCCGACGCCTTGGCGCTGCGGGATCAGGATGGCCGGCGGCTGACCTGGCTGGAAATCTCGCAAGCGGCTTCGGCCGCAGCGGAGCAATTGTTGACCGCAGGTGTCAGGCCAGGCGACCGGGTGGTTCTGGTGTTTGAAAACTGCGTGGAGGTGATCGCGTTCTTCTTTGGCGCAAGCATGCTGGACGCATCTGCTGTTGCCATCAATGCGCGGCTGACCACAGCTGAGCTGGACCGGATCTTTTCGCATTCCGACCCCAGCGCGGTGGTCTTTACAGCTGCCTCCTCCGCGGCGGCCCGTGCCCATGCTGATCACTACGGCGCCCAGGATATCCATGGCGGTTTTGGAGCCGCGGCGCTGATGCCAAGGACAGGCGCCACGCCGGAGCCGGTATCGGAGGACGGACGCGAACAAGTTGCTCTTCTGCTCTACACGTCTGGCACAACAGGCACGCCCAAGGCGGCCATGCTGACACATGCCAACCTGATCGCAGGGGCCGCTGCGTCGGCCGAGGTTCGGGGTATTCAGCTATCGGATGTGACCTATCTGGCCTTGCCGCTCAGCCATATTTTCGGACTGGTCACAATGCTGTCCGTCACTCTGGCGCGATCAGCAATGCGGATGGAGGCGCAATTCTCGGCGGAGCGCCTCTACAATGCTCTGCAAGAGGACGTGACCCTGCTGCCCGCCGTGCCGCAGATGCATGCCCATTTATTCAACTACGCCCGCTCGCACGGCAAGCCGCGCTATGACGCCGCCAAACTTCGTTTTGTGTCTTCGGGCGGTGCACCTTTGGATCCCGCATGGAAGCGTGAGGCTGAGGCGTTTTACGGCCTGCCGCTGCAAAACGGCTATGGGCTTACCGAGGGCACAGCGGGTGTTTGCGCGACCCGCAATAGCATTGGCGATCCGGACATAAGCGTCGGGCTGCCGATGGGCGATTGCACTCTCAAGCTCGATTTGGCGGCGCCGGGCGCCACGCCGGAGGAAGGGATCGGCGAGATCCTGGTAGGCGGCCCGCAAGTCATGAAGGGCTATTTCCGCGATAAAGAGCAAACAGCAGCGGCTATGACAGAGGACGGGTTTTTCCGAACCGGCGATCTGGGCCGGTTTGACGGCGAAGGCAAGCTGCATATTGCCGGGCGCACCAAGGAGCTGATCATCAGGTCCGGTTTCAATGTCTACCCGGTCGAAATCGAAGCGGCCCTGACCGAGTATCCGGATGTGGTGGTGGCAAGCGTCGTGGGCCGTTCTGTCGAAGGGAACGAGGAAGTGCTGGCCTTTGTCAGCGCCGCCACCGGCAGCAGTGTGACAGAGACGGAGCTAAGGTGCTTTCTCAATGATCGCCTGGCCCCCTATAAACGTCCGTCGCGCATCATAGTGGCGGCGGCTCTGCCCGCGGCGCCGACCGGCAAAATCCTGAAAGCGAAACTGATCGAAACCTTTGCCAGCGAACTGGCTGAAAACGTCTAATCTTCGGCGCGGTTAACTCAGAAACATGCAGGGCACAGGCAGGTTGCCCGGCCTGCGGCGGGTTATGGCCAAACGCCATCATTAAATTCCATTATGTGAAATAAAGTTCTGGACAGATCTTTAAAATTCCACATAGTAAAATAAACCTGGCGGCTTTGTAGGAGGAGATGCAAGTCATGGGATTGATCAAGAATTTTCTGGGAGGGCTTACTGTCGCGGCCAGCCTTGGCGCAACGGCGGTATCTGCGGAAACCGTAATTTATTACGGCCACAGCGGCCCGGACAGGGGCACGGTTCCGGCCGCGCTGAAGTGGTACAACAGCCGGATCAGCGACCTTTCCGGCGGTGATCTGCGCTTGGACGTCCAATGGGGCGGCGCGCTGTTCAAGGCAAGCGCGGCTGTGCAGGGGATCGGCGACGGGGTGGCGGATGCCGGTTCCATTATCGCCGCCTATTTCCAGAAGGAGATGGCGGCATACTCGCTGGCCGACTTCCCGATCGGAGGACCAAATGCCTGGGTTGCCATGCGCGCAGCTGACCGCCTGATGCGCTCAGAACCGCAGATCACCGAGCATCTTGCCCGCCAGAACCTGGTCTACATCGGCACCTTCACCGCCTCGGCCGTGAACGTGGCTTGCGCCGGAGAGCCGATCCGCTCGGTTGAAGACATCAAAGGCAAGAAGGTCCGCGGCGCCGGCGTGTACGGCAAGGTCTTTGGTGAAATGGGCGCGACCCGCGTGAACCTGTCGGTCTATGAGGCCTACCAGGGTCTGGACACCGGGTTGATCGACTGCAGCCAGGGCTACGACTACATCATTCCTTCGCTGAAATGGGACGAGGTTATCGACAGCTACACTGTCCTGAACTGGGGACAGATCGGCGGTTACGGCATGTTCATGAACAAGCAGGTTTTTGACAGCCTGGAAACTGGTCAGCAAAAAGTGCTGATGCAGGCGGGGGAAGAACTGGCCGACCAGTTCGCCAAAATTGTGACCGGCGCCAACAACAAGGCGATGGAAGCGATGACCGCAGGTGAGACCACCCGCAAGATCGAGGTCATCGAGCTCAGCGAAGCAGACAAAGCAACGCTGAATGCTGCGGCTGAACCTTTCATTGCGGACTGGATGGAAAATGCCCGCAGCGTCGGCTTGGATGCGGACCGGCTGATGGCAACCTACACTGCAGCAGTGGCTGAATACACCGCAGAGTTTGAGGCCAAGGGGTATCCGTGGACACGCAGTAACTGATCGCTGCGGCACCAGGCGGCCTAAGCGCCGCCTGGCAATACAGGGGGAGGACAGGATGCTTCGCAGGCTGGAACGGGTTTTTGTTGATGTCTCGGCTGCGGCCATAATTATGCTGGCACTGCTGATCTTTGCCGATGTTGTGGCGCTGAACCTCTTCAGCAGTTCGGTGCCGGACACCATTGTCATCGTGCGTGAACTGATGGTTCTGGCGATTGTGATGCCTCTGGCTGCCGCAACCGCGCACCGGGCGCATATCGCGGTGGAGTTCCTGACCAATCTGCTGCCGCCGCGGGTGTCGGGGTGGCTGACGGTATTCGGCACCCTCTTCGGTCTGCTGGCGCTATCCCCGATCCTCTATTCCGGCGGCAGGGAGTTTCTGCATCAGTGGCAAACCGGCAGCGTGTTTTACGGTGATCTGAACCTGCCGCAATGGCCGGGACGGCTCGCTTTTGTCCTGGGCATTGCCCTGGGATGGCTTCGCCTTGCGGTGATGGCTGTGGACGATGCGCTGACCCTGATGCGCGGCGGTGCGATCGCACCGCACAAAACCTGACACTCATCTGACATTCAAAAGATCTGCCGAGGAGACTGCCCGTGGATCCCGCTCTGATCGGCCTTGTGGCCTTTGCCGTAATGCTTGTGCTTCTGGCCATTCGCGTGCCGATTGCCTTTGCCCTTATCGGCGTGGCGACATTGGCGGCCTTTACGATATTTGCGTTCCGCACCGGCACCTTCATGCCAGAACGTGCATTCCGGGCTACCTCGTCCCTGGTCTTCAGCAACTCGTTCGATTTGCTGCACTCCTTTGATCTGTCGATGATCCCGCTGTTCATTGCGCTAGGCAACATCGCCTATCGTGCCGGGATCACGACTGCGGTCTATGATGCGGCCAAGGTTTGGCTGCTTCGCCTGCGCGGCGGCATTGCGGTGGCCTCTGTCATGGGTTGCGGCGGTTTTTCCGCCATTACCGGGTCCAGCCTGGCCTGCGCGTCGACCATGGGAAAAATCTGCACTCCGGAAATGCTGCGCCTTGGTTACGATCCAAGGCTGGCGACCGCCAGCGTCGCTGCCGGGGGTACACTCGGCTCTCTGATCCCCCCGAGTATCCTGTTCATCATCTATGCGATCTTTACCGAGACTTCGGTGAACAAGCTGTTCATTGCCGGCATTCTGCCGGGGCTTCTGACGCTGGCGGGCTTTGTTCTGGTCATTGCCATGTGGATCAAGGCAGACCCGGCGGCGGTGCCTGCCCGCGGCGAAGCCGCCAGCTTTGCCGACAAAATGGCGGCATTCCGCAGGGCCTGGCCTGCGGCGCTGATCTTTGCCGTCATCGTGGTCGGCATCTACGGCGGCTACTTCACCGCCACGGCAGCGGCGGCCGTTTGCGTCGTGCTGACTGTCTTGATCGGCCTGGCGCAGCGGCAGCTGGATCTGGCAGGCATCTGGCAGGCAGTCCGGGAAACCTGTGTGCAAACCAGCGCCATCTTTTTTGTTGCCGCGGGAGCCAAGATCTTTGTTGCGGCCATCGCCCTGACGGGCATGGCTCCCGCGTTGGTGGAGTGGGTTTCGCAGGCTGAATTCTCGACCGCGACGCTGCTGTTTGCAATCTGCGTGGTCTATCTGGTGCTGGGCATGTTTCTGGATCCGATCGGGATCATGGTTCTGACCTTGCCGCTGGTGGTGCCACTGGTGGAGTCCTATGGGCTGAACTTGATCTGGTTCGGTGTGGTTGTAGTGAAGTTGCTCGAAATTGGTCTTATCACTCCGCCGGTGGGGCTGAACGTCTTTGTCCTGTCTAACGTCGTCGGTAAGGACGCTCCTGTCGGAATGGTTTTTTCCGGCATATGGCGGTTCCTCAGCATCGATGTGGTTGTGCTGCTTCTGCTGGTGGCTTTCCCGTCAATCTCTCTGGTGCTGTCAAATGCGGTTCAGTAGTATTGAGGATCAGCGAACAGTGAAGGCCCCGCATGGGCCGGACGCCCGCATAGATACAGGAAACACCATGCCAGCCGATTCATCGGACAAGAGATTTGCAAACACACTGGCGCGGGGCCTTACAATTCTGCGGGCATTCCGCCCGACGGATGACGGCCTGGGCAACCTCGAAATCTCAGAGCGCACCGGCATTCCGCGGCCGACGGTTTCCAGGCTGACCTTCACCTTGTGCGCGCTTGGCTATTTGACCCACGGGCGGCGGCACGACAAATACCGCCTCGGCCCGGCGGCGCTTGCGCTTGGCAACATCGCAGCAGCTTCATTTGCCTTTGTCGAGATTGCTTCGCCAGTCATGCAGCGGCTGGCAGATGCAACCGGTACTCTGACAGCAATCAGCATCAGAGACGATCGGCGGATGCTGCTGACAAGGGCCTGGCGGCCGGTGAACTCTTCGGCAATCTGGCTGGACGTCGGCTACCGGATGCCGCTGCATACGTCTTCCAGCGGCAAAGCATATCTGGGGGCGCTCAGCGACGAGGAGTTCGCCCGTTTTCTGGAAAGCCACGGGGATGAGCCCGAAGAATTGCAGGCGGAATTCGCGGCTATCAGAACTGCCGCGTACGGCGAGATCCTGGCTGACGGTTACACCCAAGTGCGGGGCGGAAACCGGTTTTCCGAGACCATAAACGCCGCTGCCGTGCCATACCGCCCGTCTGACTTAGGAGAACCGGTCGCTTTTCTGGCAAGCTCAACCTCACAGCTGCTCTCTGATCAGCGTATCTCTGACGAGGTTGGCCCGGCGCTTGCAGATGCTGTCTCTGAGGTCCGCAGGATGACAGGCCAGCAATCCGCGCTGGTGATGAATGAATAAGGCCCCTTAGCCACTACCCCTGCGTTTCAGCCTCCGTCGCAATGCGGACCCGACGCCACCGCTCAACAAAGGCCTCTCCTGTAGTTTCCGGCCTTTGCGCGCTCTGCCGCAACTGCCTGCCTTAGCCTCAAAGCAGCCTTGCCGCAGCCCCGTGCTCTGATCACCGCGATTCAAGATGGACTGCCGCCCATCAGGCGGCAGAAGAGGGCGTTTCGGCAAAGACCGGAAAACTGCAGATCAGAACTTCTGCCGGCGTTCGGATTTCTGGCGGAAGCTCACCACCACGCGGGGCTAAAACGCCCCGCCATTCCCGGTTGTTGCTGCCAAGTTCAACTTGCCAGGCGCGTCTCATTCTGACCCTGACTGCCCCACGCTCCGGCTGCACTGCTCTGCACCGCCGAGATGGCAGTCTCCTGAGAGGGTTTGAAGCTTGCCGCAAGCTCCGCAAGTTCGGCGGCAGCCTGCTTCAGCATCTGCCCTTGCTCGCTGGATCTTTCAACCATGCTGGCATTTTCCTGGGTGACGCGATCCAGCTCAGTCACGCCCGAATTGATTTCGCTTATGGTCGCGGCCTGGTCACGGGAAGATACCGCGATTTGAACCGCCAGTTCTGATACTCTCTGAATTTTCTCGATGATCAGGGTGATTGCCTGGCCTGCCTCATCGACCAGTCCTACACCCACTTTCACCTTGTCCGAACTGGCGTCGATCAGGTCTTTGATTTCGTTCGCCGAATTGGATGAGGCTAGAGCCAGGGCGCGGACTTCCGAGGCGACAACAGCAAAACCCCGGCCCGCTTCGCCTGCGCGGGCTGCCTCGACTCCGGCATTGAGCGCCAACAGGTTCGTCTGGAATGAAATACCTTCGATCACACCGTTGATTTCGGAGATCTTGGCCGCTGAATCGTCGATCTCCCGCATCGCTTCAACCGCCCGCTGCACAATCTCGCCGCAACGCAAGGCTTCCGCGCGCGTGTCCGATACCGTGTGCTCCACAGAGCTTGTCTGCTCAGTAGCGTCGCGCACATTGGTGGTGATCTGGTCCAGCGCTGCGGCTGTTTGCTCCAAGGTCGCCGCCTGAGTTTCCGTGCGGCGCGACAGGTCGTCGGACCCTTGGGCCATGCGATTGGTTTGCTCTTCGATTTCGGTGATGGTGTGCAACACACGTCCGATCAGCCCGTCCAGCGATTCAGCCGTCTGGTTAAAGTCTGCGCGAAGAGTTGTGTATTCGCCGCTCATCTCCTGGGTGATGCGGTGCGACAGCAATCCCTTGGCCAAATTGTTCAAACCGGCAGCCAGCTCCCGCACGACGCCCGCCTGCTCCTCCGCGGCGCGGTGCGACTGCTCTTCAAGCTCTGCGTTTGCCCGCATCGCTTCGATAAATTGGCCAACAGCGCCGGCCAGGTGCCCGAGTTCGTCGCTGCGGCCTTCCTCTGGCACCGGGCTTACAGTATCGCCCTCTCTCAAAGCGGTAATTCTACTGATGATCCGATGCAGCGGCTTGGTGACCGAGGCGGCTGAGAAGAACACAACAAGGCCGACAATCAGGCAGACCGCAAGGCTGATGACAGCCGACTGCAGATAGAGCTGCTGGATCGTCGCCTGCACCCGGCCGTTGTTGAACCCCAGCACCATTTGCGCAACTTGCCCTCCTTCGGGATGCAGCACGGGAAAGGTGATGTAGGCAAGCGCGCCTGCCTGCAGGCTCGTCGTGCCGTCGGTCGCGGCCAGCAGTTCAGGCACCGCGGCAGTCCAGTCTTCCCGGCGGCTTTCATCCACAAAAATCTCGGCAAACGGGTCGCCGTCCACCAGGACCTGGGCGAACAGTGCGTCCTGCATTTCGGTCACGCCCTGAACCGCTCCCAGCGCAGCATCGCTGTTGAAATCCCAAACCGCAGCCGCTACCGGCGGCGCCATGAAGGTCTGCGCCAAGTTCACTTCACGATCAAAGGCTTCAAGCAGCGCGCTGGAGTGTTTCGACGCCCAGAACGCTGTGTAGGCTGCGTTTGAAAGGACGATGCATGCGATGATCGGCAACAGCAGCCGCTTCTTGATCGACATCGCAAAAATCTGTTTCTTCAGGCGTCTCATTCGACACTCCGCTTAATTGAAGAGCACAATTCCGTGCGGCCTTCGGCACCAGACCAAGCCCGGTGCCGAACGCATAAACAGGCAGTGAATACCTGCATTTGCACAACCCGCGTTTGCGAGCTGTACAAAACCAGTTTCGCCTCTGCCTCTTGGTGATGTGTGTTTGAATCCGGGATCAATAAGACATGTAGTTGTCCGACAGAGCATCGCGGTACTTGTCGGTCCAACGGGTATTGATCTCAGCGATTTTGCCTTCTTCTTCGAGCTCGGCAAAGCAACGGTCGAACTCCTCAGCGATGGCGGGATCGCGGAAACTCATGCCGTAGGGCGTCGGTTCAAAGATTGCCCGGAATTCAATCGGCTGGCTGGCATCCACCCCCGACGCGCTGCCCACTCCTTGCAGTTGGCGAGCGAACTCGGCAAACAGCATGCCGTCACCGAGGATGCCATCCACGCGCTTGCCATACAGCAGCTTGCTCTGCGTTTCCTGATCGGCCATCTCGCGATAGGATTTGAAGCCGCCGGTCGCGTCCGAAAGACCCGGAATAATGCTGGCGGCGCCTTCAAAGGCAACAATCTTCATGCCGTTGAGGTCTCCCAGCGTGCCCACCTGAGCACCCGAAGACTTAAGGAAAGAGATCCCGTTCTGATAAGAAACATAAGGTTCGGTCTGCGTGCCGGCGGTAGGCATGCCGACAGGCACGGTTGCGACCGCGTCGCCTTTTCCTGACTCGAACGACTGCCAGTGGCGGGTGAACGGCTGGATGGTGAACTTGGCGGTATGGCCGCACCGTTCCAGCGTGGTTGAGATGATCTCCGCCTCCCGGCCAGAGCCATCTTTGTTGACCATTGGCGGCAGATCGCCGACGAGGACTTCCACCTCGGCGGCGCTTGCGTGAGTTGACATGAGTGCTGCAGCCGCGCAGAGAAGCGCGGCAAAAGGGGTCTTCATTGGTAGTCTGCTCCTGCGAGTATTGATGCAAGCAGGGTAGATAGCGAATCTTAATGGTTGCTTATTGCGGTGCTTTTGCGCAATTTTACGTCCCGGCATAGTTTGCAAAGCATATAAACGCTCAGCACATCCGCAATCTTGCGGGGTTGCAGCCTATCAGAGCCTAAGGCAGGCCGCGGCGAATGGGCCGCCTTACAGCGGAAGCAGTAACTGTCGTTGACGACAGTTCAGGCAGGTCGGCTCGCTTTTGCTCTAAGAGATCCCGAACTCCACAGGCACACATTTCCTGCAAGGAAGACAGCCCCGCCCGCGCAAGTGTTTTGAGCAGGTTCGCCAAAGGCGGATTTGTTCATGTCTTCCGCTTGCTGGGGAGCCCAAGGACGAGTGCAGCCACATTCGGTGTCCGCGGATCGGCGCAGCTGCCTCGGCATAACCAGGCGGCACTGCTCGGAGAACGCCGCCAATTCAACCCAGATCACAGCCTTACAGGAGCTGTCTCAGCTCCTCCACCGTGCCCGCTTCTGAAGCCGGCTTGTCGGTCCTGATCCGGTTGATACGCGGGAACCGCATTGCCAAACCGCTTTTATGGCGTGTGGACTCGCTCAAACCTTCGAAGGCCACTTCAAGCACCAGCTCAGGCTTAACCGCGCGCACTGGCCCGAACCGGTCGATGGTGTTGCCGCGCACGAAGCGGTCCAGCTCCTTCAGTTCCGCATCGGTAAAGCCAAAATATGCCTTGCCAACGGGCACCAGCTGATCACCCTGCCACACACCAAACGTAAAATCCGAATAATAGCCTGACCGTTTGCCGTGTCCGCGCTGCGCGTAAAGCATTACGGCGTCCACCAGCATCGGGTCGCGCTTCCATTTGAACCAGTGCCCGCGTTTACGCCCGGCAATATAGGCACTGCTCAGGCGCTTGATCATGACACCCTCGACCACACTTTCGGGCGGGTTCGCGCGCAGCTCCGCCAGATCTTCCCAGCGGGCAAAGACAAGGGGAGGTGAAAGGTCGATACGCGGATCACTGAGGTCAGCCACGATCTCACGCAGACCGGTCCGGCGCTGAACCAGCGGCCGCCCGCGCCAGTCTTCGCCATTCAGAAACAGCAGATCATAAAGGCGCAGCGCTGCAGGGTGGCTCGCCAATATGGCTTTGCCAGGTTTCTTGCGGCCGAGACGTTTTTGCAGGTCGCCAAAGGGGGCAACTTCTTCGCCCCGTTTCACCAGCAACTCGCCATCCAGCGTGCCATCGAAATTCAGGGCGCTGACGACATCGGGGAAGGATCGGGAAATGTCCTCTCCCGTCCGCGAATAGAGACGCCTCGTGCCGCCATCATTCACCGCCTGAACGCGAATGCCGTCCCATTTCCATTCCGCCGTGAAATCAGCTGGCTCGAACTCTGCCAGATCCTCCAGACTGGCGGCAGTCGAGAGCATCACCGGCCGAAAAGGGGCAGCCGCCAGGCTGACCGGCTTCTCACCGCCTTCGAGCCAGGCAAACAGTGGCAGGTAGGGCGGGGTTAGCCCGTGCCAAAGCTCTTCGATCTCAGTGACTTCCACACCGCCAAATTGCGCCAGCGCGCTCCTGGCAAGCTGCGCTGACACACCAACCCGCAAACCTCCTGTGGCAAGCTTCAAGTAGGCATAGCGCTGCGACGGCGTCATGTGCGTCAAACGGCGGGCAATCAAGGCAGGCAGTTCTGCCTTCGCAGCCGCGGCCAGCTCCTCCACCGCATCGGCCAGTGGCGTCTCGGCCAACGTACCGGAATGTGGCCAGATCAGAGCAACGGTCTCTGCCAGATCACCGACGAAATCATACGACAGGCGGAACAGCTCGGCATCGGTTTCCTCTGCCACCAGCCCCCGCAAAAGCGATGGCGTAACATTGCGCAGCGCAAGGTCTCCGGTAATTGCTGCCAGCGCGTAGCCGCGTTCCGGATCCGGCATCGTGCGGAAAGCGGACACCAGATGAGCAATCTTGCCGTTTCGCGACGGCGTAAAGGCAAGCTGCTCCAGAAGGGTGGCGAAAGACTGCATCAGTCCGCTTCCTCTTCATAGCCGACCAGCCTAAGCGGTCGGGCGGCGATCTGGTTCAGTTCACACCAGCGCACCAGCGCATCTTCCCTGCCATGCGTTACCCAGACCTGTTGCGGCGCCAATTCCAGGATCGTCCTGGTCAGGTCCTGCCAGTCCGCGTGATCGCTGAGGATCAGCGGCAGCTCGACTCCGCGCTGGCGGGCCCGGGCGCGCACTTGCATCCAGCCGCTTGCAAAACAGATAACCGGATCGGGAAAACGCTGCGCCCAGGTTGCGGCGAACGCCGAGGGCGGGCCAAGGATGATCTGCCCCTTGAAAGCCGCCTTGCCCTCATCCGTTGTCGCAGGTCGAAGGTCACCCAAGTCAACGCCCTGCTGGATGTGGTAGTCGCACAACCGCTGCAATGCGCCGTGGATGTAAATCGGGTGCTCCCAGCCTGCCTGCCTCAGGAGCGCAATGACCCGCTGCGCCTTGCCCAAGGCGTAGGCGCCGATGAGATGACAGCGGTCAGGCTGAGAAGCGACGGACCGCAGCAGTTTTTCGATCTCCGAAAGGGGCTCGGGATGATTGAACACCGGCAGGCCAAAGGTCGCCTCGGTCACGAAGATATCACAAGGTGCCAGCTGGAACGGCGCACAAGCCGGGTTGTCAGCCCGCGCATAGTCTCCAGAGACGGTGATGGCTGAGCTGCCATCGTCGACAGTAATCTGGCAGGAGCCAAGAACGTGCCCGGCTGGCGTAAAGGTCACGCGGATCCGGTCCGTTTCTATTCTGTCTTCTACCGGAATCCGGGTATCGCAAAACGCCTCGCCATAGCGGATCGCCATGATCTCCAGCGTTTGCGGGCTTGCCCAGACAGTGCCGTGGCCTGCACGCGCATGGTCGGCATGGCCGTGGGTGATCATTGCGCGCGGCACGGGCCGCACAGGATCAATGAAGAAATCCCCTGCCGGGCAGTAAAGCCCCTCCGGACGGGGGTGCAGCAACTTCTCTGGAGGGCGTGAAGCTGTCAATTTACGCTACTCAATTGCGAAATCCCCGGGTGCATCGGAAGAGACTTAAGGTGAACAGGGCTTTATGCAAGGGAAGCACCAAGGAGATTCCGTTGGCTGATTACTGTCAGCTAGACGGCTGTCATTGAGATTTTTTGGACCTGAACGGCTTTGCCGCGCGGCTCCAGCGAAGGCCGTGCCGCATTGTATCCTCAGCATGGATTTACCCTGCGGCCTTCATGACAGGTATCCGTACCGGCAGTATCGCCTGGGTCAGCCCGCCGCCCAAGAATGGAAAACCAAATCCGGCTCACACGCACCAAAACACGGCTGGTGAGGCCGATACGGCAGCACCAGGCCGACGGCGCGCCTGACGTGTAAACAAGCGACCATGGCTTCGCCTGCAATCACATTCCAAACTTGCTCGGCGGCGAGTGAAGACACAGCCAGAAGGGCCTTGTCACTGCCTTTCAAAACGCCGGTCTCGAACTCGCACAGCGCGTGACAAAGACATTTATCAAACAACCGGTGGGCTCTCACTTTTCTTAACGTTTCACGGTTACGTAATGGGGAGTTCAACCGGGAGACATTTGCAGTGGCGGATTCGAAACAAGTCGAGACAGCTGGCTCAGGCGCAAGACCGGACCGCATTCAGGCTCGGGAAGAGCTTCAAACATCAAACGAAAACCAGCAGGAGAGCATTGCCACCGACGCGCCTTTTCCAACAGGAGATGGAGCGGCAGCTTCGGCTTTTTCTCTCAAATTGTCGGCACTTGGAATGTACTTTCAGGACCTGGCAAGTTCAGGCTGGCAGATGCTCCGGTCTGCATCCGGGCCACCCCAGGAGGCCCTTCCGGAACACTCTGCGGAGCCGCCCGCAGATACGGACTTCTCCACTCGGGAAACTGCCGCTCCCCCATCAGACGGCAGCTCCTCCGTGACGAGTTCCGAAATCCCGCAATCAAAGGATGCGGCCAACGGCGGGGCAGAGCCTGCGCAGATGACGCCCTCCAAACCTGTGCAAGCAGGTGATCCCGCTCCCAGTGCAGGGCTGGTTTCAGAACCAAATGACAATCCTGCACTTGCAGACACTCCCGTAAGTGACGTGGGAACGCATCCGAAACCAAAGGAAACTTCCGCACCCGAAGAAGGGCCTGGGGAAGACCCGAAGCCGGAGGACGGCCTGGATCCCGAAGACGTACCCGAAACAGACCCGGGTACGGACCCGGCGCCGGAAGACGACCCGAACCCGGAAGACGAGCCCGAAACAGGCCCGGGCACCGACCCCGAGCCGGAGGACGATCCGGACCCCGTAGACGAGCC
>NZ_CEYXRG010000009.1:0-74452 GCF_982940295.1 Leisingera sp. | reverse complement strand
ACGCGGGCGACGGCAACGACACCGTGACCGGCACCGATCAGGCCGACACCATCGAGGGCAACCGCGGCGACGACAACCTCTCCGGCGGCGGCGGCGATGACCTGCTCATGGGAGGCGACGGCGACGACATTATTGCGGGCGGCAGCGGTGATGACACCCTGACCGGCGGTGCCGGGGACGACCTGTTTCTTTATGCGGCAGGAGACGGATCTGACGAGATCGATGGCGGCAGCGGCTGGCACGATACGATCCGCCTGGAAAACGGGGACGGCGGCGTGGTTGCTGACGGCAATACCGTGGAAGGCAATGGCTGGGTGCTGCAGGTCGAGTCCGGTTCAGTGGAAAGCGTGAGCGACGGAGCGCTGGATCTATCGGAAGGAGCCTCTGGCAGGATCACGTTTGATGACGGCGAGGAAATTGACTTTGACGGCATCGAAAACGTCACTTGGTAGAGCCATGAAAATGTTCGGAATATTCATTTTTTCCATACGGTTAACCTCTCGCCGCTATCTTTGCGGCACTATAGAGAAGGGCTGAATCTTGGCCGGAAAGTTTTTAAAGGTTTTTCGACGGCACCAAGTGCAAACCAGTGCCTCTGCGGAATTGGGGGCGGCGCTGGCGAATACCCTTGGGCTGGTGCTGCCACTGATCACCATTCAGGTTTTTGACAGGGTAATTCCCAACAACGCGATCGAAACGCTGGTTGTGCTGGCGGTGATCCTTGTGGGCGCAGTCCTGGCGGAGGCTGCGGTCAGGATCGCCCTTGCCGGTCTCCATTCGGCGTTCGGGATGCGCTACGAGCTCGAAACCAAGCTCCGGCTATACAATAATATGCTCTACCAGCCCGCAGAAGCCAGGCAGCCGGGAACCGGACAGGCCGGGCAGGAGGCGCTGGAAACAATCGGCAAAGTACAGCAGCTGAATGCCGGCGGTCAGCGGCTGTCGCTTATCGACTTGCCGTTTGCTGGCGTGTTTCTCGCGGTTTTCTGGGTGATCGAACCCTGGCTGGCGGTGGCGATCCTGGGCATACTGGCGGCGGTTCTGTTTCTGCGGACCCGCGGCCGCAAGACGATACAGGCTCTCGACGAGAACCGCCGTGACATCTCCGCGCGTGCCGGCAGTTTTGTGTCCGAAGTGCTTTCCGGCATAGAGCATCTGAAAGGGCTTGGCGCGGATGAGTTCATGATGCGCCGTCATGAGAGACTGGTTGCCCGGGGGGCGGAGGCAACCCAAACGCTGGTCTACCGCCAAGCCTCGGGCCATGCATCTGCTGAAGCAATCTCGCAAGCGGCCCCCATGCTCATTGCGATGTTCGGTGCCCCTTTTGTGATCAACAGGACGCTGACCCCTGGGGAACTGGCTGCGACCATTCTGTTGTCAGGCCGCGTCATTGCACCCTTTGTAAAACTACAGGCGGCGTTTGCCGGAAATCAGGCTATCCGCCCGGCGCTTGACCGACTGGACAGCGCCCTGGCGGCACCGGCCGTGGTTGGGACGCTCCATCCGGCGGACACTGTTGAAACCTTGGAAGTTGTTGACCTGGATGTGCATTCGGCTGCCGGAAACCTGGTGTGCGAGGGGCTGACCCTGTCGCTGCAGCGGGGCGAGTCGATTGCCATCAGCGGCGCCAGCGGCAGCGGCAAATCCACCCTTCTGAAAACACTGCTGGGCCAGCACCGGCCGAGTTCCGGAAAAGTGCTGGTCAACGGCTGCGACATTGCCCGCTATGACCCGGATTACATCGCAAGCCGCTTTGCGTTCATGCAATCCGCGCCGGTGCATTCCGCCGGCAGCGTGATGGATGCGCTGACCGGGATGCGCGGGCCGGAATTCCTGCCCGAAGCGCTGGAAACTGCCAGGGAGCTGGGGCTGGCTGACTATTTCGCCCTCCAGCCTGACGATTTCGTGTTCAAACCCATGAACACCGCAGGCGCCGGCATCCCCGTTGCCGTTCAGTCGCAATTGCCGATGGTAGCAGCGCTGTTGAAATCCCCGCAGGTCATCCTGTTTGATGAGGCCAATGCCTTGCTGGATCTGCGCTCTGACCGGTTGCTGCTGGAGGCGCTGAAACGGCGCCGGCAGCAGACGATCACGGTGCTGGTGACCCAGCGGCCGTCGTTTGCCGCAATCGCAGACCGTCAGTTCCACCTTGAGAACGGCCGCCTGGCGGACCTCCGCACAACGCCGGCCGCACCGCTCCGCAACACTTCAACTGCCATTGGCGCATCGGGTGCAGCATGACCGTACACCTCCCCGCTAACGGCGCAGACGGGTCTGCGCAGAGTGCCTTCGGGCTGGATGCCATCGCCGACGGCATTGATACAAGCCAATGCTGGGGCGTGACATCCAGGGACCCGGTTGTCGCTGCGGTTTTCCGGATACTCGGCACGTTCGGCTGGACAGGCTCACGCGACAGCTTCGTGCGTGCACTGCCGCATATGCCGGACCGGCTGACCACCGCAGACTTGCGGTCGATCCTGTCGCGGCTCGGGATATCCAGCACGGAAAGCCGACTCGGCAGCCGCCGTATTGAAGACCTCCCGCCTGCGACAACACTGGTCACCGGCACAGGCCGCATCCTTGTCGTTCAGCCATGTGCCGGGGGCGGTTCCAGCCTGGTCGACCCGGTGACGGGCGAGCCCTGCAATGAAGGGGTGACATACAGGTCTCTGACGCTCAGTTTCAGCAAACCGCCGCAAACTGCGCAGAACGGTTTTGTAAGACAGCTCATCACCCGTTTCCGGCAGAACTGGCTGCAGGCCCTGACAGCCAAGACCGCCAGCAATGGCGCAGCGCTGGCCATCGCGTTCGGGGTGATCGCCGTCTATGACGCGGTGATCCCGGCCAAGGCTCACGACACTCTCGCCTGGCTTGGGGCCGGACTGGCCATGTTCCTGTTGCTCGACATGGGCTTCCGCAGGCTCAAGGCCCGGGGCCTGGCCCGTATTGCGGCGCGAATGGAATTTCTCGTCGCGACCACCGTACTGCGCAAGATAATCGCACTGCCCCTCCAGCAGATAATTGCAAGCCCCGTCAGCACCCAAGTGGTCCGTGTCCGGCAATTCAGCCGCATGGCCACCCTGCTAGTCGGTAATGTGGCCGACGCCGTCGCTGATCTTCCTTTTGCTTTGCTCACAGTTGCGGCAATCTTTGCCATCGCGGGCCCGCTTGGCTTTGTTCCTGTGGTGCTGATGCTGACTTTCGGCCTGTTCGCGGCCTTCCTGGTGCCGCGTCTGCGCCGTGCGGAAACCGCTGCCCGCAGCGCGGCAGAAGAAGAAAACCGGATCACCAGCGACCTGTTCCAGAATGCGGTTGCAATCCGCTGCGCAGGCGAGCAGCGGGCATGGCGGGACCGCCTGGAAACCGTCACCCGCCGCAAGGCCATTGCAGCGCGGCGCGCAGAGATGGCGCAAAGCGCAATCGACGCAGTTTGCAAATCGGCGACACCGGTTTCCGGGGGCCTGACCGCCCTGTTCGGCGCCTTTCTGGTCATGCAGGGCAGCCTGACATCCGGCGCGTTGCTGGGGGCCGTGATGCTGACATGGCGCGCCATCGCCCCGGTGCAATCCGCTTTGAAGCTGGCAACCAAATGGACTGAGATTGCAGGCGTGGCATCGCAGCTGGACCGGCTGGCCGCCCTGCGCCAGGAGCACGATCCCAAGCGCGCCCACCACGAATACTCGGCGAAGGGGGACATTCATCTGAACGCAGTCGGTTTCCGCTACGGCAACAAAAGCGCCCCGGCCGTGCGCGGTCTGAGCACACGGATCCCGGAAGGGGCGCTGGTTGCCGTCACCGGCCCGTCGGCAGCAGGGAAGTCGACATTGCTGCGGCTGGTGGCAGGGTTGCTGCAGCCTCAGACCGGCGTGCTGACGATAAACGGGGTCAACGTCAGCCAAATCCCGGTGTCGCAGCTGCGCCAGTTTATAAGCTATGTGCCCGCGCGGCCGGTGCTTGTGCATGGCTCGGTGGCCCAGAACCTGCGTCTTGCCTGTCCCTTCGCCACTGAACCGCAGATGTTCGACATACTTGATGAACTCTCCCTGCGCGACGCCGTCGGGAAACTTCCCAAAGGCATTCACACCGTGCTGACGGACCAGGTTCAGGCCACGCTGCCCAGCGGCTTCCGCCAGTCCCTAGCGGTCGCACAGGCGCTGCTGCGCGATCCGCAGGTCCTGCTGCTTGACGACCCGGCCCAGTCCCTGGACCGGACCCTTGAAGCCGCGATGATCCAAGCGATCCAGCGCCGCCAAGGCCGTGTTACCACGCTGATGGTGACACACCGCCCCAGTCACATCCGCCTCGCTGATCTCGAACTGCCCCTGCTGGACGGCATGCCCAAGCCGGCCGGGCGAAAGAAGGAACAAGCCGCATGACAGGCCAGAACAATCAAACGGCACCGGCCTCCGCCGTAGTACAGGCCGGCAATGGGATTCAAAGGCGTGCACTGTTGCTGGAGGCCGATCTTTCAGAGCCGGCGGACACCAAGGGGTACACCCGGCTGATTTGGCTGATTGCAATCGCCGCCGCGGGCTTTGTCGCATGGGCCGCGATGACCCCGGTCTACGAAACCGTGACCGGAGAGGGCCGCCTCATGCCCCTGGATGGCGTGCGCACCTTGCAGAGCGAGCATGGCGGCCGCGTCACCGCCGTTCATGTGCGGCAAGGCTCGGAGGTGCAAGCGGGGGATCCTCTGGTCACCTTTGACCGGTCGCGCGACCTGCTGCAGCTGGAGCAGTTAAAGGTGCGCGAAGCGGCGTTGCGCCTGGAACTGGACCTGCAGTCTGCAATCTTGAACGGCACCGAATTCATCCCATCCAGCAGCTGGCAAACCGGCCTCAGGCAAAGCCAGCAGGTTTCCTTCCTGGCTGAGGCCGCGGCGGTCCGCTCCCGGCTCGATCTGATCTCTGCGGATCTGGAACTTGCCGGTGCCCGCAAAGCCGAAGCGTCCGCCCGCCTGGTGGAGCTCGAACGGCGGCGGATTATCCTGGCCGCGCGTCTTGCCTCGTTCGATCAGTCTTTCAGGGATGGCGGCTTCATCAGCCGCCGGGACAGAGACCAGGCTGAACTGAGCCTGATTGAAGTCCGCGAGCAGATCGCGGTGGTGACTGCCGAAAAACGGACTGCAGAAATCAGCCTGCAAAAGGCCCGGCGCGAAAAGACCGAATACCTTGCCGCCCGCAAAAGCACCGCAGCCCGCACCGTTGCCGAAACCGAAGCCAAGCTGGCGGAACTGGGCGAGGAAATCGCCCGCTACCAGCTGCGCGCCGGCAGCGGTGTGCTGGTTAGCCCGTTTGACGGCGTGGTCCAGACGGTGGAGGTCGATACCGAAGGTCAGGTCATCGGCCCCGGCGGACCCGTAGCGGAAGTCGTGCCCGAAGGCGCCGAATTGTTCGCAGAGGTGCTGATACCGGCCAGCCGGATCGGCGGCATCGAGCCCGGCTTTGAGGGTGCATTGACTCTCCTGACCTTCGACGCCTCACAGTTCGGGACCCTTGCCGGCACGGTTGTATCCGTGTCGCCCAGCTCGGACATTCTGGACAGCAACGAAGCTGCTTACCTTGTGCGGCTCCGTATAGATCAGGATTTAACTGCCAGGAAGCACACCATGAAGTTGCGGCCCGGCTTATCCGTCTCGGCAGACATCCGCCTCGGCAGCAAGACGGTGTTTGAATACTTTCTCAAACCCCTGAAGGCCATTCGCAGCGCGGCCTTCTCGGAACAATGACCGGCGGGGAACTCTAACCGGGCGGGCGGCCTGATGGGATTAGGCTCCTGTTAGGCCGCTGCTGCCTTCGAGCCGGCCCGGACCGGCTCCGGAATATCCGTGCGGCTGCCTGAGTGCTGAAAGGACCTGAGCCGGCTTTTCCGCGCATGGAAGGGACCCAAAAGCACATTGGCGGGTTGCGCCCTGCTCGCGTTATTAACGCCAAGCAATGCGCCCAGGCCATTGCCTGACTAAACTTCCCGTCACACTCCAGAATGACAGGAAGCGGGCCATGGCTGAAAGAATTCTCGTTGCTACTGACGGATCGGAATCAGGCAATCGCGCAGTGGATTGCGCGGCGGAATTGTCGAACAAACTGGGGCGCGGCCTCAGCATCGTTCACGTTTACCTGCACGGGCGGCCGCCCGCGGAAATGATGCAGCTCGCCAGGTCCGAACAGCTGTATGAACAAGTGGCTGCCGCCCAGAACCTTACCCCCCGCGGCCAGCCCGCGAATTTCCTGGGGCTGTTTGCCAGCGCCAGTGAGGAGCGCGACAAGGCAAATGCGGTTTTGGCAGTCGGCGAAACCATTCTCGATTGGGCAGAGCATCGCGCCAGGGATGCTGACGCACAGGACGTGGTTACGCATCTATGCGCCGGCGACTACGCGGACGGCATTCTGAAAACCGCCGAGGCCGGGAATTTCGGGATGATCGTCATCGGCAGGCGCGGGCTGGGGCTGGTGCGCGAAATCCTGATGGGGAGTGTCTCCCAAAAGGTCCTGCACCACGCGGCCTGCACGGTGGTCGTCACGCAATGACCCTGGCGCCGGCAGGTGATTGGCTTGGCGGATACGGCTCTGCCTCGCTGCGCGTGGCGGGCTAGTCCCAAAGGTCCCGGATCGGCTTGCGCATCGCGTTCTTTACCTGATCGAACTCCCCTTTGGACACATGGCGGCGCAGCAGGTCGAACACCGCAGCCACGGCGCGTTCCGGATCGTCCAGCGGATCCTTGTCGAACCGCGCTTCAATGCGGGCCAGCAGATCCTTTTTACTGCGGGGTTTCGCCGGGGTCTTGGACGGGTCCCAGCCGGCATAGAACACACCCCGGACCAGAACCGGCAGCTGGGCCGCAAGGTCGGCGGCTTCGTCAACGGACAGGAAATCGCGAATGGCATGAAGCGTTTCGTGCAGCAGCAGATAGGCCCTGGATTTGTCGGGCCATTCAAGGTCATCGCAAAGCTGGTTCAGCCATTCGGCAAAAACCTGCGGCGCATGATCAAGCGTCTTGATACCCGTGGTCGCCATAATCTTTCCTCCAGCTGATGTGTGCCGGATCAGGATCGGCCATTTCGGCCCGCACCGCATTAATGGGCATCAATGCCGCCCGGACCGGCCCTGCTCACCCGGCCGGGCTGATCCGCTCGAACACTTCTTCCATCAGGGCCTCTGCCCGGGCCTGGCTGCCCGCAACAGCCGCCGCATTCAGCGAAGGGCGGAGCGGATGCGGCGGTGAGACCAGGATCACGCCTTCGGACGACTGGCCGCGCCGGAACAGCAAGTCCCGCAGACAGCTGCACTGCCGGGTGGTATCAACCGGCGCTTCAGGCTCAAGGGTTTCCTGCACGATGACGATCCCCTCCGGGCGCCGCCCCAGCAGCCTGGTTGCGGAGGCAAGCGGGATTGATACACCGCTCCACCGCCCATTGCATTCGATCCAGTGGATCTGTTCGGCACCGGACGGTGGCGACTGCAGAACCGCATCCAGCGAACATGGCCCGAAATAGCCCGCCCTTTGGAAGATGGCGCCAAGATGCAAGGCGTCCGCTGCCAGTCTTTCGCCGGTTTCCGGCTCCAGGCTGGCGTATCGCGCGCCAACGAATTTGCCCTCGTGCCCCTGCACCCGCTGCTCGAATATTCCAAGGATCTCGGGCGGCCCTTCGCTTGTGTGCGGCAGCCACATCTGCACCGACGGGCTTTTCTTCACGCCGCTTTCCCACACCCCGACAAGCACCGGATAGCCGCCCTCCCATCCGGTCGCCCGCAGCCGTTGTTCCAGCTGATCGCGCAGTGCGGCTGTGCCAAGACCTTCAAGCTGCGCCGCGCCAAAACGGATGTTTCCGGCCGCCCCCGCGCTGTCCGGAACTTTAACCACAACCTCTCCGGAAACCCGCGCCAGGCGGGCCATCTGCCCGGCCGCCGCCGCGGGGCCAAAGGCAAAGGCCGTGGGCGGCACGGCCTCCCGCCCCGCGACCTCCCGCGCCACGTCCCAGAACCACAGCTTGTCATTGACCCGGCGCGACATCCGCGGCGACGGGCCCGCGACATAGACCGGCAGCCCGGCGGCGGCAGCCAGTGATTGTGCCAGCTGCCACAGGTGGCCGGTCACCAGATAGGCGTGGAGTGTCAGCGACCCCGAGGCCCGGAGCAACTCCAGCAGAGGGGTGAACAGGGCAGGGCGGGTCCGGCACTGCTTGGCCACTGGCGCCGGGTCCGCGCCATCCGCCTCCAGAAAGCGGACCTGACAGACGCCCGGATACCCGGACAGATAATCCTCGAACTCCGGGCAGCGCTGCCGCACCACAACCGCGTCGCCGGGTTTGGCCAGCAACGCCATGCGATAGTCGCGCGTTCCGGCCATTTCGGGTGTGAACAACGCAATTCCGACCTGATCGCCAATGAATAGCGATGCGCCATTGCCGGTGCCCTGCTGCACGCCCGGCCACAGATCGCGGGAAGACCTCAGCGCAGGCTCATCCCGGGCCAGCCTGTCTGCAATTGCATCGGCAGCTGACCCGCCCCGCGCATCCCGGGTTCGAGACCGGTTCAAGGCTGTCCCCCTTCTTTACCGCTGCACCTGCAGGACATACTATCACAGTATCCGCTGGCCCAATCCGACCGGACAGAAAATGTGCCGTCTCTATGCCATGCACGCCAATGAGCCGACCCGGGTCGAATGCGGCCTGGTCACGGCCCAGAACGCCCTGATGGCGCAAAGCCAGGGCGACATGGAAGGCATGATGCACGGTCACGGCTGGGGGGTTGCAGACTATCCCGACGGCGTTCCAATTATCGAAAAACAGGTCTGGGCGGCCTATCACGGCGAACACTTCGCCAAAGCTGCCGCGCGGGTCTATGGCCGCACCGCGGTTGCCCATGTCCGCCGCGCCACGGTGGGTGCCACAAGCGTGGAAAACACCCATCCGTTCCATTACGGGCGCTGGATTTTTGCGCATAACGGCACAATTCCGAATTTCGAACAAATCCGGTTCCGCCTGCTGGAGCGTATGGATCCCTTGCACCGGTCCTCAATTCACGGCCAGACCGACAGCGAACACGTTTTCCGATACCTGCTCAGCCTCTTCCTGCGCCACCCGGAAAAGGGACTGCTGGACACCGTGCACGACGCGCTTAACCAGATTAACGCCTGGTGCGCTGAAATCGATCCGTCCCGCCCGCCGGGTCTCAACATCGTGCTGACCGACGGGCCCCGCCTGGTTGGCTCACGGCTCAACCGCTCCCTGTTTCACCTGCGCCGCGACCACCTGCACATTTGCACCGTCTGCGGTGAAACACATGTCAAACATCACCATAATACGGATTACAGGTCCGTCGAGGTCGCCTCGGAACCCGTCACCTTCGACGAGCCCTGGGAGCAAGTGCCGAACGGTGTTGTGTTCCAGGCAACAGAGGATTTCCGCCTGCACATGCGGCCGCTTGCGCGCCAGAACTGAAGCCTCTGCCAGAAACCTTGGAAACCGGCCGCTCCCGGCTGCGCTGCCACGTCCGGTCGACAGAATCGCTTGGCGCCAGTATCGTGTCAGCCGCACCGTGAGGCCAATACCACTCTACCGCCGATCATTGTGCGGTACGGCATCTGGATCAGGACCCGTACTGGCATTTCTTGCAGGGAAAGTTTCAGTGACGAGGCAAGGCCCAATCCCCATTCAATATACCAACGTCGCCAGCCTCCGCATTGGCGCGATGGATTTTGATGCCAGCGACGCGGTCCTGAACAGTTTCCGAAGAAGCCTGCAGCGCATCCCGCAAAACAAAATCCTGCTGCATGACGGGGAGTCCGGCTGCAAGGTTTTCATCGTGATCGAAGGCTGGCTTGCGGCGTCGAAATCCTCCCTCCACGGCGAAGTGCAGCTGATCGACTTCATGCTGCCCGGGGACATCGCGGACCCGACATCCGCGGACGGCAAGACAGCGGGCCTGAACATCGAGGCCGTTACCGACGCCCTGGTGTCCGTCATTCCCCTGGCGGCCTGGCACCGGATGCTGGCTGAAGCGCCCCGGCTGGCGCGGGCAAATGAACAGGTCCAGGCCGCTGAGCGCGCCAGGCTGTCCGAACGCATGCTGCGTCTGGGCCGCGGCAGCGCGGAAAGCCGGATCGCCTATGCGCTGATCGAGCTTTGCCTGCGGCTCAAACCGCTGGGGCTGTCGGAAAACTGCGCCTTCCACCTGCCCCTGACCCAAAGGCACATTGGCGATTTCACCGGCCTCACGGCGGTCCATGTCTGCCGGACCCTGCGCCGCTTTGTCAGAAACGGCCTTGTCGAGACTGCGGATCACATGGACGTCCGGATCAAAGACCTCGCTGCCCTGTCCGACATCGCCGGGGTTGAGCCGGAGCGCCTGGCCGCCGAGATCACACCGGTTCCGGACTAGCGGTATTCGGCAATCTCGCCCAAGGCTTCACCCGCAAGCTGTTCCGACGCGTGCACCGCAATGTCCGTGACAGACAACAGGCCAGCCAGCCGCCCTTCATCGTCCAGCACCGGCAGACGGCGGATCTGATGATCCCCCATAAGGGCCGCCGCCGCTTCGATTGTGTCCTCTGCCCGGCAGCAGATCACTCCAGGGTTCATGACGGCGGCAAGGGCCATACCCTCCAGCGCGCTGTCCTGCCCGGCCAATGCCAGGACCAGATCACGGTCCGTGACAATGCCCACAACCTCGCCGTCCTCAACAACCGGCAGCACGCCGATCCCAAGGCTGCGCATTTGCTTGGCTGCATTGGCCCCGCTGTCTTGAAGCCGGGCAAACCGTGCGGGCACGGACATGATATCTTGTACAAGCATGGGCAAACCCTTTCTCGGCCGCCGCCGGCCTGACCGTGGCGTGCTGTCTGCCAGTAACGCGCGCCAGCGGCATCAGGAGGCCGGTTTTATTACCGGCTTCCTGCTTGCGATCCGGGATCCGGATGCTGCCGTCAAACGAGCCGCAGCGCCGTTTGTTCAGACAGGTGTCATGAGTCGCTCTACTGAACAGACTCGGCCAGTCCGGCCGCCCGCGCATTAACCAGCGTTAAAGCGCCGGGAGGCCCGGCGCCGTACGCGGCGGTTCCCCCGTTGACCGGAGTCAATCCCTGACAGGCGGGGAATCTGCTATATCTCATAGGCAGATCCTGCGCGCAGCCGCCGCAAGCGCCGGCATTCAGGGAGGGAAACCGATCCATGAGCTACAAGACAATTCTTGCCTGCCTGACCTCGGAGTTTTCCGCCACGCACCTGCTGCCGGCGGCCTGCGGACTGGCCCGGAAATTCGACGCCCATCTGATAGGCCTCCACACGCTGGAGGCGCTGGTGCCCTATTCCGGGATCGCAATCGCTGCCGACGATGTCATGCTGGGCGAATTCAGCAGGCGGGTGGCCGAAGAAGACCGGAAGATCGAACAGCTGTTCAAGGCGGCTACGGCCATTCGCGTCTGCACCGCCTGATCTTCGGCGATGCCTCCGAACACGTGCTGCAGGAGGCTCGGATACCGGTGCTGATGTCCGGCTGACCGCTTCATGCGCCGGCACGGCTTCAACCGCCCTGCGGTGCCGGATCCGGCTCAGACCGGATCGGACTGCGCGGGCTTGGTGGCCTTCTTGGTCATCTTGACTGCTTCGCCGATGGTCTCTTCCACCGCATCCGCTTCGGTATCGCTCATGTAGCGGGCGCAGCGGGACATCATACCAAGCCACTCCTGGCCGTCCTCGGCAATGCGCTCTGCCGAGTGGCGCTGCCATTCCGCAAAGGCTTCGGCCACCGAAACCGGCGCACCGGGGCCGTCTGAGGCAATGGTCCGGGCCGCGTCCAGGGCAGTTCGCGCCGCCTCGTGCCGGCGCTCGAACCAATGGCGCGCGAACACTTCCGCTTCATCCAGGAGCTTCTCCTGAACGTTCCAGAATTGCTCTACCTGCGGCTTGTACATCGGGTTGAACTGCATCGCGCTTTGCCACGGCTTCAGGGCTTCCGCGAAAATCCCGGCACTTTGGTATGTCGATTTTTCTGGCATCTGTGCATCTCCTCGCAGCGGATTTCACCTTGTTGACATTGTGCCACCTGTCCGGGGAGGCCGCTTTAATTAAAATCAAACTCCCGACCGGAATCGCCAAAACAAACAGGTGCCCGGCGGATAGGCGCTCAGCCGGGACCTGGGCGCTCAAATTTTTTGCACAGCAGCGGACAGGTACCGGACGGCTGCCCCTGCCGTGGCGATCTGCGGATAATCCGCCTCCGGAATATCGACACCAAGCCGCTGGTGCAGCGCCGCAACCAGATTCAGAACATCCATCGAATCCAGCTCCAGATCATCCTGCAGGTGATCCCCGTCCGACACCCCTGCGGGGTCGATGTCCGGGGCAACCCGTGTAAGCTCTTCCAGAAAAACGGCACGCAATTCGGTCTGGGTCATAACGCCTCCGGTTTGGAAATCAGAGTTTCGAATCCGGCCAGAAACCGGGCCGCCTGCCGGCCGCCGGTGACCCGGTGATCCGCGGCCAGGGTGACAGTGATGACAGTGCGCGGGACGATTTGCCCTCCGGCCACCCAGGGCCGCAGCTGCGGTGCCCCGATCCCGATCAGCGCCACCTGCGGCGGGAAGATCACCCCGGCCATCACCTCGCCGCAGGTCTCACCCAGGCTGGACACGGTCAGGGTGCCGCGGGTCATCTCGGAACTGGTCAGCCGCCCCGCCCGCGCGCGGGAGACGACATCCCGCATCCCCGCCATGGTCTCAGCCAGCGTCATCGACGGGACATCGGCCAGCGCCGGTGCCACCAGCCCGCCGCCGCGCAGCGCCACCGCAAGGCCGGGATTGACCTGCGCGGCGGGCTGGAACACGCCATCCGTGAAATGGCCGTTCAGCGTTTCTGCCTTCTGCGCCGCCAGGGCGGCCGCCCGCAGCAGCACCGCGCCCAGCAGGATCCGCTCCTCAGGCGGCGCTTCGGCATTGCGCACGGCCAGCAGGTCGATGGCACCCTGCACGTCCATGGTCTGCGACAAGTAGAAGTGCGGGATCGTCTGCTTGGAGCGTGTCATCGCCGCGGCAATCGCCTTGCGCATCTCATCCAAGCGCGAGGCCGGCTTGCCGGTGCCGTCCCCCGCCTCCACATCCGCCAGCACGATGGCGCCGCCCGGACCGCTGCCCGTCACGGTGCCCAGATCCAGGCCCAGCTCTGCCGCCCGCACCCGCGCCGCAGGCGACGCCCTGACCGCGCTCGGCGGAGCCGCAGCTGCAGGCACAGTTTGCTGGACCGGCTTGGGTTCAGCTTCCACGGCAGGTTCCAGCGCTGTTTCCAACGCAGGTTCCTGCTCCGGCTCCGCTTCCCCCTCGGCCAGGATCACCGCCATCGGCGCCCCCACCGGCAGCACTTGGCCGGGCTGCGCCCTCAGCTCCTGCACCGTGCCCGCCTCGAAACACTCGATCTCGATCGCGCCCTTCTGGGTTTCCACCACCGCCACCACATCGCCGCGGGCCACTGTATCACCCGGCGCAACCAGCCATTCGGCCAGCGTGCCGCTCTCCATGTCGGAGCCAAGCGAGGGCATTGTGAACAGACCCATCCTACTCCGTCCCCATGACCGACCGCACTGCCGCCACGATGGCCGGCACCTGCGGGATCGCCGCGTCTTCCAGATGCTTGGGATAGGGGATCGGCACCTCCGCCGAACAGACCCGCCCGACCGGCGCGTCCAGCGTCCAGAACCCCTGCTCCATGATCCGCGCCGAAATCTCGGCCGCCAGCGAGCCGGAGCGCCAGCCCTCGTCGACAATGACAGCGCGCCGGGTCTTGGCCACCGAGGCCAGGATCAAAGCGTCATCCAGCGGCCGCAGGCTGCGCAGGTCGATCACCTCCGCCGAAATGCCCGAGTCCGACAGTTTCTCCGCCGCCTCCAGCGTCTTGAACAGCGAACCGCCATAGGTGATCAGGCTGACATCGCTCCCCTCGCGGCGGACTGCGGCCTTTGAGATATCCACCGGCCCCGCAGTGCTGCTCAGCGCCTCCTCATGGTTATAGAGCATCACATTCTCGAAAATCAGCACCGGATCCGGATCGCACAGCGCCGTCCACAGCATCCCCCGCGCGTCCTCCACCGTGGCCGGCGCCAGCACCTTCAGCCCCGGGATATGGGCATACCACCCCTCCAGACTGTGCGAGTGCTGCGCGGCCAACTGCTTGCCCGCGCCGGTGGCCATGCGGATCACCAGCGGCACCCCGAACTGCCCGCTGGACATGTGCCGGACGGTGGCGGCGGTGTTCAGGATCTGATCCAAGGCCAGCAGCGAGAAATTGACCGTCATCAGCTCCACCACTGGGCGCATCCCCGCCATCGCCGCGCCGATCCCGGCACCGGTAAAGCCCGACTCCGACAGGGGCGTGTCCCGGATGCGGGCCTCGCCGAATTCCTCCATCAGCCCCATCGACACCGCATAGCAGCCGCCATAGGCGCCCACGTCCTCGCCCATCAGGAAAACCCGCTCGTCGCGCGTCATCGCATCGCGCAGCGCCTCGCGCACCGCCTCACGGTAGCTGACCACTGTGGTTTCCCCGCCAGCCGCCGCCGGCGCAACCGGTCCGGGCTGCGGCCCCAGGACATGGCGCGTCAGGTCTTCCAACGGCTCCCACGATCCGTCTTCAGCAAACTGCACCGCTTCTGCAATCTCCGCCCTGATCTCCGCCTCGATCCCGTCCACCTCCTCCTCATGGATCAAGCCGGTCTCCAGCAGCCAGCCGCGGAACCGGACAATCGGGCCGCGCTTGCGCCAGTCCTCGACCTCGGCCTTGTCGCGGTAGAGCTGGGCGTCGAACATCGAATGCGCCCGGAACCGGTAGGTGCGGCACTCCAGGAACACCGGTTTGCCGGTTTCACGGATATCCGCCAGCGCCCGCCGCGCCGCGGTCTCGACCGCCACCACATCCATCCCGTCCACCACCTCGGCCGCCACCCCATAGGCGGCCGCCTTGGCGCTGATATCGGTCTCGGACTCGCTGCGCCCCAGCGCCGTGCCCATGGCATAGCCGTTGTTTTCACAGACAAACAGCACCGGCAGCCCCCACAGAGCGGCCAGGTTCATCGCCTCGTGAAACTCGCCTTCGGCCACCGCCCCCTCGCCGAAGAAACATGCGGTCACATGCGGATCGCCGCGCATATGGTCCGCCAGCGCCAGCCCCGCCGCCAGCGGCAGCCCGCCGCCGACAATCGCGTTGCCGCCATAGAAATTCGCCCCCGCATCATAAAGATGCATCGACCCCCCGCGCCCGCCGGAGCAGCCCTCGGCCTTGCCGAACATCTCCGCCATCACCGCATCCATCGGAACCCCGCGCACCAGCGCATGGCCGTGTTCACGGTAGGTGGCGACCACCCGGTCGCCCTCCGCCAGCAGCGGGATCACGCCCGCGGCAACCGCCTCCTCCCCGTCGTAAAGATGCAGAAAACCGCGGATCTTTTCCTGGGTATACAGTTCGGCACAGGCGTCCTCGAACATGCGGACACGCATCATCGCCGTCAGCAGGTCGCGCACATGGCCGCGGTCGAGGCGGGTTTTTCCCTGGGTGCTCATGTCTCATCGCTCTCCAATGTCGAAATATCGCCCTCCGGCAGCCCCAGCTCGCGCGCCTTCAGCAGCCGCCGCATGATCTTGCCGGAGCGGGTCTTGGGCAGGGTGTTGCGGAACAGCACGCTGCGCGGGGCCACCGCCGCCCCCAGCCGCTTGCGCGCGTGGCCCCGCACCTCGCGCTCCAGCTCCTCAGAGGGCTCATAGCCGGGGTTCAGCGTGACATAGGCCTTCACGATCTCGCCCGCCGCAGCATCCGGCACGCCGATCACCGCCGCCTCCGCCACGCCCGGATGCTCGATCAGTGCGCTTTCCACCTCAAACGGGCCGATCAGATGGCCGGAGGTCTTGATCAGGTCGTCCTTGCGCCCGACGAACCAGTAATACCCGTCCTCATCCCGGGTGGCCAAATCGCCCGACAGGTACCAGCCATCGGCAAAGCATTTCTTGAACCGTTCCCCCTCATGCAGGTAGCCCCGCATCACCGAGGGCCAGTCCGGGCGCAGCGCCAGCTCCCCGGTCTCCCCTGCCCCGCATTCCGCCCGCCCGCCGCCGTCCTCTCTAAGGATGGCCGCCACGATGCCTGGCAGCGGCTGGCCCATCGAGCCGGGCTTCACCTCCATGCCCGGCAGGTTGGCAATCATGATGCCGCCGGTTTCGGTCTGCCACCAGTTGTCGTGGAAGGGGTGCGGAAACACCTTGCCGCTCCACTCCACCGCCTCCGGGTTCAGCGGCTCGCCGACGCTGGCGAGGAATGTCAGCGACGAGAAATCGAACTTAGCCGCCGCGTCCGCGCCCGCCCGCATCATCAGGCGGATGGCGGTGGGGGCCGAATACCAGATCTCGACCTGCTCGCGCCCGATGATGCCGTACCAGCGTTCCAGGTCGAACTCGGCCTCATCCACGATCATCGTCACCCGGTTCACCAGCGGCGCGATGATGCCGTAGGAGGTGCCAGTGACCCAGCCGGGATCGGCGGTGCACCAATAGACCGCGCCCGGCTCCAGCCCCAGCGCGATGCGCCCCGAATAGGCGTGATAGACCACCGCCCCATGCACATGCACCACGCCCTTGGGCTTGCCGGTGGTGCCGGAGGTGAAATGCACCAGCGCCGGATCCTCACCGCCGGTGCGCACCGTTTCGAATTTCTCCCCTGCCCGCTCCAGCGCCGGCCCCAGCGCCACGCAGCCCTCCGGCGCCTCCTCTCCGGTGACCAGCACCAGCTTCAGGAAGGGCAGCTGATCCCGCAACGGCGCGATCTTGCGCCGGAACAGCGCCACCGTTGTGACCAGCACCCGCGCCTCCCCGATCTCCATCCGCGTCCGGATCGGCTCAGGCCCGAAGGCCGCAAACAGCGGCGTATAGACCATCCCGGCCTTCAGCGTTCCGACGGCACAGGCATAAAGCTCCGGCACCCGGCCCATCAGGGAATACACACTGTCCCCCCGCTTCAGCCCGTGGTTCCGCAGCAGATTTGCAAACTTTGAGGACAGCGCGGCCAAGTCAGCATAGCTCAGCTCGCGGCGGCTGCCGTCCTTGCCCAGCCAGCGGATCGCCGTCTGCGCGCCATAGCCCGCAGCCACGTGCCGGTCCACGGCTTCATGCGCAATGTTCAGCCCGCCATTCAGGCCACTGACCAGTTTCTCGGTCCCGGCCCACCGGCTGCCCTCGCCGCCCGCTGCGGGCACTTGCCCGGCGCGCGGGCCCTTATCCCCTGTCTTGCGGTCATCCTGCATGGCATCCTCCCGGCCCCATGTTCCCCCGGGACCGGGCGCGCCGCTATAACCCGCATCAATCGGGCGGCAGGCGCCGGATTTGCTGAGCCGCAGCGATTCTGGCACTCTGTTTCAAATGTACTGGAATGTGTTGCCGGCGCTTGGCGGCATCGGCCTCTTTCTGATCGGCATGCTGCTGCTGACCGGCGGCCTCAAGACACTTGCCGGGGCCCGCCTGCGCAGCATTCTGGGCCGGTTCACCTCCACCCCCGCCACCGGCGCGGCCACCGGCGCTGTGACCACCGCGGCGATCCAGTCCTCCAGCGCCACCACCGTTGCCGCCGTCGGCTTTGTCGCCTCCGGCCTGCTCACATTTCCGCAGGCGCTCGGGATCATCTTCGGCGCCAACATCGGCACCACGATGACCGGCTGGCTGGTCGCCATCCTGGGCTTCAAGCTCGACCTCGGCCAGGCAATGCTGCCGGTGGTCCTGCTGGGTGCCCTGCTCGCGCTGTCCGGCAAGCGCAAGGTTTCCTATCTCGGCCAAGCGCTGGCGGGCTTCAGCCTGATCTTCATCGGCATCGAGCAGATGAAATCCGGGCTTGAGGCCTTTCAGGGCATCGTCACCCCCGCCGATTTCCCCTCCGACAGCTGGGCAGGCCGGCTGAAACTGGTGGCGATAGGCGTCCTGATCACCCTGGTCACCCAGTCGTCGAGCGCGGGCGTCGCCACCGCCCTGGCCGCGCTCAGCGCCGGCGCGGTGAATTTCCCGCAGGCCGCGGCGCTGGTCATCGGGATGGACGTGGGCACAACCTTCACGGCAATTCTGGCCACGCTTGGCGGCGGCACCATGGCCCGGCGCACCGGCGTTGCGCATGTGGTCTACAACCTGATGACCGGTGCCATGGCGTTCTTCCTGCTCGGGCCGTTTGCCGCCGCGGTGTCCTACTGGGCCGGCGCCGGGGACTCCCTGACGGCCCTGGTCGCCTTTCACAGCCTCTTCAACCTCCTTGGCGTGATCCTGATCCTGCCCTTCGCGCGCCCCTTTGCGCGGCTGATCGAGTTTCTGATCCCGGACCGCGGGGCGGCGCTGACGCAATCGCTGGATCACCTGATCCTAAGCGATCCGGCCGCCGCGACCGCCGCCGCAAAAGTGGCCGTGAACCGGGTCACGGCAGCAGCCATTCATTACCTCAGAACGCTCACCGGCGCTCCCCTCCCGGCCAGCAGCAGTTATGAGTGGGGCCACCTTTCCTCCGCCGTCACCGAAACCAGCACCTACCTCGACAAGATCGAACTCTCCGGCAATGCCAGCGCGGAGTTTGCCGATATCAAGGGGATGTACCACACCCTGGATCACCTGGACCGGCTGCTGTACCGCTGCACGCAAACCGACCGGATCAGCGAATTGCCGAAGGACGCGCGGCTGCGGCGTCTCACCGGGCTGCTGGACCTGGCAACCGCCGATGCCGGAGACGCCGGCAGCCCTGACAAATGCGAAAAGCTGCTGGACCGTGTCCGCCGCATCATGAGGGCGCAGCGCAGATCGCAAAGAGACCGGCTGATCTCCGAGGCCGCAGACGGCACCCTGCCGGACGAAACCGCCTGGACCCGGCTCGATGCGGTCCGCTGGCTGCACAGGGTGGCCTATCACCTCTGGCGCATACAGGTGCACTTGAACCTGCTGGAAAACAGCGGTCCCGGCCCCCGCCTCAGGGCAGAGACAGGAGAGGAAGCGGATACCGGTCTGGACTAAGACCCGCCGCCTGCGCAGGCAGGGCGGCACGGCCTGAAGACGGGAACTTGAGGCAGGTTAAAGCCGCAACCCCGCGGCGCCCCCTATACTCGCCGCAACGAGGATCACGGCAGAGGAGGAGGATACTGGTGTTCTTTCGCTCGATACTTTTGCTATTCACAGCCGCTGGCGCCGCCAGCGCGCAGGAACCGGACCCGCAGGACGGGCGGGACCTTTACCGGACCTATTGCTGGCAGTGCCATGGCCGGGACGCCATGGGAACCGGCCCCATGGCAGAGATGCTGGCCATCGAAACGCCGGACCTCACCCGCCTCGCGGCCCGCAACGGCGGCACCTTCCCGCTGGAGGCCGTCGCCCGCCAGGTCGATGGCCGCGCGCCGGTGCTTGCCCACGGCGGCGAGATGCCGCTGTTCGGCCCGGTTCTGGACTCCGACCAGCAGGTCGCGCTGGCCTTGCCCAGCGGCCAGCCGATGATGACCGGCCTGCCGCTGGCAAATGTCATTGCCTACCTGCAGTCCGTGCAGATCGAATAACCCCCCCGGCGCCCGGCTCCACTGACCCTGCGCCAGCCGGGCCTGCGTTCTGGCAATGGCCTGCGGAAAGCTCTCCTCGATTTCCGCGGCAGAATAGCTTTTGCCGTCAATCCCGGCTCCCGTCACCGCGCCGCGGTGAAAAGCCAGGATCAGCACGGGCCGCTTTTCCGCGCTGTAAACGGCCGCCGCCGCCCTGTTGCGGCTGAACCGTGCAACCCGGCAAACCGCCGCAAAGGCCAGCGCCCCGGCCCGGACCGGCGGGTCGACCACCCAGCTCACCGGACCGGCCCGAAGGCGTCCCAGCCGAACCGCACCGCCGGCCCGATCAGCGCTGCCGGCACCACGGAAACGTCCAGTTCGGCCCGTCCGGACAGGACCGCCCGGTCAAAGACCGGCTGCACGGAGATCTGCAGCCGCCGGGCAGGCAGGCTCCCGTAAACCAGCGGCGTCAGCATCCCATAGAGCTGCCCGGTCTCCGCCGGATCGCCCGATCCGAATTTTGCATCCAGGATCAGGGCGCGGATGCGGATGCGGCGCAGCACCGCCGCCGCCAGCCGCAACGCCGCAGGGACAAGCCTGCGGGCATCGAACGGCCGCTTGCGGCCTGGCTCTTTGTCTGCGGGCGGCGCTTTCCGCCTGCCCGAAACCCTGACCCGCGGACCGAACCCGCCCAGCGGACGCAGCGCCGCCGTAAACGCCAGCGCCGTGTCCTTGCGCAGCACCAGCTCAATCCTGAGCGGCGACACCAGCACCAGAACGACCCCGACGAGCAGCGCCGCCAGCAGCACGCCCAACGCTGCGCCCAGCCCCGCCACGGTCAGCCCTGCCCCTTCCCGCCTTTGGCCCCGGCCGTCTGCGCCGCCGTCTCAATGGCCTTTCCGGCCGCATCGCCCAGCACTGCCGCCAGCGTCGTCATCGCGCCTTGCACCGATTCAACCCGCGCACCGCGCTGGTCGATGATGATGGCGCCCAGCGGCTTGATCCCGCCGCCCGCCCCGGTTCCCGCGCCTTCGCCGGTCTTGGTGTCCGTACCGCCGCCGGCTCCAAAGCCGAACCCGTAGCTGACAATGGGAATGACCGTCGCCTCCCCCTTCTCGATCGGGTCTCCCAGAACATTCTTGGCATTCAGCAGGCGGTCCAGTTCCTCCACCGTGCCCTTCAGCAGCCGTTCGACATTTTCCATCCCGCTCACCTTTCACCGAAATAACAGTCAACGCGGCGACCCTATCAGCCGGTCAGACCGCGCGGATTGAGCGGCATCAATCGGCCTTCAGGGATTCATGGCATTATGAGCCAACCCGCACAGGACCGGAGACCGGACATGGCCCAATCCCCCGCGCTCGTGATCAGCTTCGACAAGGTGAAACGCACCGATACCGGCTTGGTCGGCGGTAAGAACGCTTCTCTGGGGGAGATGATCCAAGCGCTTGGCGCCAAGGGCATCCACGTGCCGCCGGGGTTTGCCACCACCGCCGATGCCTACCGCGGTTACCTGTCGGCCAATAAGCTCGAAGCCCGGATTTACCAGGAACTGGACGCGCTGGATGCAGGACGGACGACGCTGCAAAATGCGGGCAAGGCAATCCGTGCCCTGATCCTGGCAGGCGACTGGCCGGCAAAGACCGCGCAGGCGATCCTCGCCCAGTACCGCAGCCTCAGCGCCGCGGCAGGACAGCCGGATGTGTCCGTGGCGGTGCGCTCCAGCGCCACCGCCGAGGACCTGCCGGAGGCCAGTTTCGCGGGCCAGCAGGAGACCTTCCTGAACGTCAGCGGCGAGCAGCCCCTGCTGGAGGCGTGCCGCAAATGCTATGCCTCGCTGTTCACCGACCGGGCCATCTCCTACCGCCAGATCCACGGCTTCGATCACATGAAGGTAGCGCTGTCGGTCGGGGTGCAGCAGATGGTGCGCGCCGACACCGGCGGCGCCGGGGTGATGTTCTCGATCGACACCGAATCCGGCTTCCCCGATGCCGTCCTGATCAACGCCGCCTGGGGACTGGGCGAAAACGTGGTAAAGGGCGCCGTCGACCCGGACGAATACCAGGTCTTCAAACCCTTCCTCAGCACCCCCGGCCTGACGCCGATCCTGGAAAAGCGGCTGGGGGCCAAGGCCATCAAGATGATCCAGGACCGCGACGGAACCCCGCGCAACGTGCCCGCCTCCAAGGCCGAGCGGGCGCAATACGTCCTCAGCGACGAGGACATCCTGCTGCTGGCCCGGCAGGCCAAGGTGATCGAGGACCACTACGGCTGCCCGATGGACATGGAATGGGCCCGCGACGGCGCCGGCGGCCGGATCTTCATCGTGCAGGCCCGCCCCGAAACCGTGCAGTCGCGCGCCGCCGCCGGCACCCTGCGCTCCTATGCGGTAACGGACCCGGGGCCGGTTCTGCTGACCGGGCTCAGCGTCGGCAGCGGCGCGGTCGCAGGCCGGGTGTCGATCATCGAAAGCGCCGCTGACATCACCCGGTTCAAGGACGGCTCGGTGCTGGTGACCGGCACCACCGACCCGGACTGGGTGCCGGTCATGAAACGCGCCGCCGCCATCGTCACCGACCGCGGCGGCCGCACCTCGCACGCGGCCATCATCAGCCGCGAGCTGGGCCTGCCCGCCATCGTCGGCTGCGGCAACGCTACCGAGGTTCTGTACGACCAGCAGGACGTCACCGTCTCCTGCGCAGGCGGCGAACAGGGCGTCGTGACCGAGGGCCTGTCGCAGATCGCCGTCACCGAGGACACCCTTGAGGACCTGCCCCGGCCCAAGACCCGGATCATGCTCAACCTCGCCAACCCCGGCGCCGCGCTGCGCTGGTGGCGGCTGCCGGTGGACGGCGTCGGCCTGGCGCGGATGGAATTCGTGATCAGCAACGCGGTGCGCGTCCATCCGATGGCGCTGGCCCGCTTCGATCAGCTGCAGGACCGCGAAACCCGCGCTGCAATCGAAGCGCTGACCGCAGGTTATGGCCACAAGACCGAATACTTCACTGACCGCCTCGCCCGCGGCCTGTCGCGCATCGCCGCTTTCTGCCACCCCAAGCCGGTGATCATCCGGATGAGCGATTTCAAGACCAACGAATACGCTGACCTCTTGGGCGGGCACGCCTTTGAACCCGCCGAGGAAAACCCGATGATCGGCTTCCGGGGCGCCTCCCGCTACTACTCGGACGAATACCGCGACGGCTTTGCGCTGGAATGCCAGGCGATTGCCCGGCTGCGCGGCCGGATGGGTTTCAGGAACGTGATCGTGATGATCCCCTTCTGCCGCACGCCCGAAGAGGCCGACAAGGTACTGGCGGTGATGGCAGAGCACGGCCTGAAACGCGGCCAGGACGGGCTGGAGGTCTACGTCATGTGCGAAATCCCCTCCAACGTCCTGCGCGCGGCGGAGTTCGCCGAACGATTCGACGGCTTCTCCATCGGCTCCAACGACCTGACTCAGCTGACGCTCGGCATCGACCGCGACTCCGAGGCGCTGGCCGGCCTGTTCCGCGAGGACGACCCGGCGGTGCTGTGGATGATCGAGACGGTGATCCGCGAGGCGCATAAGGCGGGATCCAAGGTCGGCTTCTGCGGCCAGGCGCCCAGCAACAACCCGGACTATGCCCGCCGCCTGGTGGAGTTCGGCATCGACAGCATCTCGGTCACGCCCGACAGCTTCGTGCAGGTCCTGCGCAACGCCGCCAAGGCCGAAGACGCAGGCTAGACCGCCTCAACCCCGCACTCTGGCAGCAGCGCCTCCACCGCGCCGCGGTCAAACAGCGCGGTGCCCTCGGTTCCAACCGTGGCGCTGGCCGCGGCCACCCCCCAGCGCAGCGCCTGATCCAGCGCCTCGCCGCGCGACAGCGCCAGCGTCAGCGCACCGGTAAAGGCATCCCCTGCCCCGATCTTGCTTTGCACCTCGACATACGGCGCGCGGCAGAAAAACCGCTGTTCCCGGGTGGCCAGAACCGACCCTTCGGCCCCGCGCCCACCAACCACAATATCCGCCACCCCGCGCGCAATCAGGTCCTGGGCAAATGCCAGGCTGTCCGCGACCGCGGGCAGCGCGTGCCCCGCCGCCTGTTCCGCCTCCCGCTGGTCCAGCCGCAGCACATGCACGGGCTTGCCCGTCGCCGCCAGCAGATGCGCCAGCGCCGCCTTGGAGGTATCGACCACCAGCTTTCCCGTGCGCGGCGCAATCGCTTCCAGAACCTGATGCGGGAAATCATCGGCCAGACCGGGGGTGACACCGCCGCTCAGCACCACATAGCCGTCCCGCGGCGCCGCCTGCGCAATCGCGCTCAGCAGCCGGGCGGCATCGTCATCTGTCATCGTCTCGCCCGGAACGCTGAAGCGGAACTGCTCGCCGGTGGTTTCATCCGTCACCGCAAAGCTCTGCCGCGTTTCGCCAGGCACATGGACCGCCACCGCCAGCACGTCTTCCGCCACCAGAAGCTGCAGCAATTGCTCGCCCATGGCGCCGCCGACCGCGACCAGCGCCGTGACCTCGCCGCCCAGCCTGCGGATCGCCCGGGCCGCATTCACCCCGCCGCCGCCGGGGTCCACCCGCGGCGCCTTGCAATACAGCTTGGGGCCAGCCACCACCCGCTCGATCGACGTTGCCAAGTCGACCGCCGGGTTGAGAGTGATTGTCAAAATCCGGGACATCCGCTTCCTTTCGCCGCTGCCAGTCCGGGCCGCATCCCTTCAGTCCTTTTTCAGGATCATCGCCAGCCGCAGCACTGCCGCCAAAATGGCCTGACCCAGAACCGGCGACTGGCCCAGGCCAATGGCCGCATCGCTGTCCCGGGCATCGTTTTCACGCAGCGTGCAGTGCCAGCGGCCATGCTTGCCATAGGCGCGGCCGCGGATATGCACGTCCCAATCCGGAAAGGCATCGTCGGCCACATGCATCGCCCCGTCCGCGGTGCCGATCCGCTGCGCGGCATGTTCATCCCGCGGCACCGCATCCGGCAGCAGAAACGCCAGCGCATGCAGCACGCCGTCAAAATCCGCCAGGGTCAGGTCCGATTGGCTTTCCAGCCGTTCAATCAGGATTTCCAGTTCCGGATCTTGCATAACCACCTCCCGCTGAGTGACTCGTCAACTGACTTCGGCAACGCCGATGACATAGTTCTTTCCATAGGCGCGGGCGCATTTGGGGCAGGTTGTATAGAACATGAATATACGCCCCGCGGTTTTGCCTGCCGCTTCGGCGGCAACCTCCATGTCATGCACCCAGTCCTTGGCCCTGCGGTAAGGGCCTTCGAACACCCGGGTTATGAAATCGCCGCTGATCTCCTTCATTTCTTCCCCGGGCACCTTGCCGGTCACCGCAAAGAAATGCTCCGCTTCCGCGTGGGACAAATCCCGGCTCAGGACCAAGTACCCCTCGGGGTCCTGTGCGCCGGCGTCTTCGATATGCTTCTGCACCCGTGCAAAGACCTGCCCCATATTCAAAGGGATATGCAGCAGGCTGCGCGTCTTGGCCCGCGCGAACGGCTTCTTGTCAAAATGCAGATGGCGGCCGTCCCACCCCTGCGGCTTGAACCTGGGGCAGCAGCCGGTCGAGTTGTCCGTCATGTCCATCTTTGGCAGGCAGTTGGTCTCCATGCCTCTCCCCTCCCGTTTTCCCAGGATGCCGTCAGTCTATGCCCGTAGCCACGCGCCGAAATGATTTGCATCAATCCGCCGCTGCCCCGGCAGCCGCCCTAACCGCCGCTCTGGATGACCAGCGGACAGCGCGCCGCCTCCTGGATGCGGGCCGCCGGAGGCAGGTCCGCCAGCGGCGCCGCGACAATCACCGCAGCCGGGCTCATGTGCTCCAGCTGCCGCAGCAGCACACCGGGCAGCGCGCAGAGCCGGGTTTCCGCCACATCGCCCGGCGGCCCTGCGGACCTGGCTCCGGGGTCCTGCTCAGTACCGGGAGTGCAGGCGATCAGTGCCACCAGCGGCTTGCGGGTCTTGCGCGCCAGCCGCAGTGCAAATCCCGGCACCCCCTGCCCTTCCGCCAGGATCACGGCAATGCAGCCCGCGGCGCGCAGGATCGGCTTGAACCCGGAAATGATGATATCGCCCGCCTCTGCCGACCGGCGCAGCTCCTCCTGCACATGGCCCTCCGCCTCCCGGAACGAGCTCACCAGCGCCGCAGCCTTGGCCCGCCGCGCCAGGAGGCCCTCAAACCGCCGGGCATCCGCCCGGAACGCCTTGGAGATTGCGGCGGCGGTCAGCCCGCTTTCCCGCTGCCCCGAGTAGCTCACCACCCGGGAATGCGAATAGGACGCTGCCAGAACCGCCGTCTCGCGGACAAAGACCCCGTGCAGCTCCGCCCCCATCTGGCGGGCCAGCTCCAGCGCCAGCGCCAGCGCCGCCTCGGCATCCGGATAGCAGCTGGCGCCCAGGATCACCCTGGCGCGGCCCCCCTCCCCTGCCCTTTCCGCATCATGTCGCATTGCCGCTGGCCTCCTTTGCAAAGGACTTGCGGATGTCGGCAAATCCTTGCAGCCGGTCCTCCACCCGCCGGTTCAGGCTGCCTTCCGGAAACACCCCGTCGGCGCCCCGCTCCCCCGCCTCCAGGCCGGTCAGCACCGCGATCCCGTCGGTGACGGAGGTCATCGGGAAGATGCGGAACCGGCCCGCCTCCACCGCATCAACGACGCGTTGACGCAACGTCAGGTTGCGCACATTGGCGGCCGGGATCAGAACCCCCTGCCTGCCGGTCAGGCCGCGGGCATCGCAAACGTCAAAGAACCCTTCGATCTTCTGGTTCACCCCGCCAATCGCCTGGATATCACCGAACTGGTTGACCGACCCGGTGATCGCAAAGGACTGATCCAGCGGCACCTCCGCCAGCGACGACAAGAGCGCAATCAGCTCCGCCGCCGAGGCGCTGTCGCCCTCCACCCCGCCATAGCTCTGCTCGAACACCAGGCTGGCCCACAGCGACAGCGGCGCGCGGGTGGCATAGGTGGCCGCCAGATAGCCCTGCAGGATCAGCATCCCCTTGGAATGGATCGGCCCGCCCAGTTCAGTTTCGCGTTCAATGTCCACCAGCTTGCCGGTGCCCGGCCGGGTCCGCGCCGTCAGCCGCGACGGCTTGCCGAAGCTGTAATCGCCGATCTGCAAGACCGACAGGGCGTTGATCTGGCCGATGCGCGCGCCGTCCGTGTCGATCATCACCGTGCCCTGCTGGATCGTCTCCAGCCCCAGCTCGCGCACCCGCCCGGCCCGGCGCTCCTTCTCCGCCACCGCGCGTTCGATGTGCTGCGGCCCGATATGCGCGCTGCCGCCGCTGCCGGCCCAGAACTCCGCCTCCCGCAGCAGGTCCGACAAGCGGCTGAAATTCAGCGTCAGCCGCTTTGCATCCCCGGTCATGCGCATGCTTTCCCGCAGCACGGATTCAACCGCAGGCTGATCCAGCGGCCGGGTCCCGGCATGCCTGGCCAGCCGGGCAATCAAATGCGCATACCCCTCCACCGACCCGCCGCCGTCCAGCCGCAGGTGATCGTCGAAATCCGCCTCCAGCTTGAACAGCTGGAGAAAGTCCGGATCCAAGGCGGACAGCAAATAGTAATGCATCCGCTCCCCGATCAGTACCACCCGCACGCTCAGGGGCACCGGGTCCGGCTCCAGCGAGACCGTCGACACCATGCTCAGCCGCTCGCCGGGCGAATAGATTGCAATCTCCCCCGTGCGCAGGCAGCGCTTCAGCGCATCCCAGGCCAGCGGCTCGCTCAGCACCTGGCGCACGTCCAGCACCAGATAGCCGCCATTGGCCCGGTGCAGGGCACCCGGTTTGATCATCGTGAAATTGGTGACCAGCGCCCCCATCTCCGAGGCGTATTCGATCCGACCGATCAGATTGGCCATCGTCGGCAGCTCTTCCTTGACCACCGGCGCGCCCTGCCCGCTGCTGCCGTTCGACACCATCACATTGACCCGATAGCGCTGGAACTGCGGCTCCTCGAACCGCTTGCTGGTCGCCACCGGGAACGGGCCGGCGGAGTCCTCGCTGTCGCCCATCAGAAACAGCTCCGCATTGCTGACCAGATCGCTGCGCACCGCCTCCAGGTAGCGCTGAACCGCCGCGTCATCGGCAAACGCCTTCTGCACATCGCGGATCGCCTCATCCACCCCCCGCGAGGCCAGCTGATAGTTCAACTGCTCCACTTGCCGCCGGTGTTCCTTTTCGCGCTTGGGCACCGATTTCAGCACATCCGAGATCCGCTGCTGCACGCTCTCGATCGCGGCTTCCAGTTCCTCCCGCTCCTCATCTGTGAGCGCCTCGAACTCCTCCTGCGTCAGCACATTCCCGTCACGCTCCCCGGCAAAACTGAACCCCACCGGCGTGCGCAGAATGGCAACATTCCGGGCGCGGGCATCGTCAAAGATCTCCGCCATCTCGCGTTCATGCTCAGCCGAGAAATCCTCTTCGATGGTCCGCCGCCTGGTCTGGTAATCCTCCGACTCGAACAGCGCCGGGATCTGGTTGGCCAGGTCATCAACCAGCGTTTCCATCATCCTGCGCAGGCGGCTGGCCGATCCCGCCGGCAGCCGGATCGCCACCGGTTTGTGCGGCTGTTCGAAGTTGTTGACATAGACCCAGTCGCAAGCAACCGGCCTGTCCTTCGCGATCCCGGCCAGGATCGACTGGGCAATCGCATGGCGGCCGCTGCCGGGCTGGCCCAGAACAAAGACATGGAAATCCTCATGGGGGACCGTGGCACTCATCCGGATCGCATCCACCGCCCGGTCCTGCCCCAGCCACTCCTCCGCGCCGTCCAGCTCATCCGTCAGCTTGAAACGCAGCCCGGTGTCCGGCAGCACAGGCCGCAGACTGGCTGCCGTCAATGGGTCCGGTCCGTGATTTACAGCCATAGCGCTCTCCTTGTTTGCGGAATCAGGGCACCAGAACCGCGGCGCCCTGCAATCGGCCCTGCCGCATGTCTTCCAGCGCCTGGTTGGCGTCTTCCAGCGCATAGGCGCGGTGTTCGGTGGTAATACCCGCCTCGGCGGCCAGCGGCAGGAATTCTTCGCCGTCCTGCCGGGTTAGATTGGCAACTGACAGAATGTGCCGCTCGCCCCACAGATCGCCATAGGGAAAGGCCGGGATATCGCTCATGTGGATGCCGCCGCAAACCACCCTGCCCCCCTTGCGCACGGCCTTCAGGGCCGCGGGCACAAGGCTGCCCACGGGCGCAAAAAGTATAGCGGCATCCAGCGGTTCCGGCGGCAGCTCATCAGACCCTCCCGCCCAGGCCGCGCCCAAGCTGCGGGCAAACGCCTGCGCTTCGGTATCACTCGGCGCCGTTAGCGCAAACACTTTGCGGCCCTGCCAGACCGCCAGCTGGGTCAGAATATGCGCCGCAGCGCCAAATCCGTACAGACCGATGTTACGGCCCTCGCCCGCCATGCGATAGCTGCGGTAGCCGATCAGCCCGGCGCACAGCAGCGGCGCCAGTGCAACCGGATCGCCGCCGCCCAGCGGAAACACATACCGCGCGTCTGCCACACAGGCCTCGGCAAAGCCGCCGTTGCGGGTATAACCGGTGAACTCCGGCGCATCGCACAGGTTCTCCTGCCCCTCCCGGCAATAGCGGCAGTGGCTGCACGTGGCCCCCAGCCAAGGCACGCCCACCCGCTGGCCGATCTCCAGCCCCTCGGCCTGTGCGCCCTTGGCCGCGATACGGCCGACAATCTCGTGCCCCAGGATCAGGGGCACCTTCGGTTCAGTTAAATCACCGTCAAATATGTGCAGATCGGTCCGGCACACGCCGCAGGCTTCTACCCGGATCAGCACCTCCCCCGGTCCGGGTTCCGGCTGGGCAATCTCCTCCAGCCGCAGCGGCTCATTTGCCTTATGGAAAACCATTGCACGCATTCTGCGTCTCCCCGCATTTCAGAATACCGCAAGCCAGTTTCCGGCGCAGTGATCAGGATCAACCCGCCGGTCACACCCGCACGCCCCACCAACTGCGGGCCGAGACGGCCCCGCGCACCCAGGGGCTCAGCCCGATGCACAGGATCACGATTGAAAACAGGCACCAGACGGCGGGCATTTCATCCGGGTTGCTGGTCAGCACCCAGGCCAGCACCGGCCCGGTTGCGGCGTGCATCAGCACAAAGCGCCAGGCCCCATATACCAGCGGCATCAGAAACACCGCCGCCATGTAAACCGGAAAGCCGGACTGCACCCCCAGCGCGTTGTCCAGCGGCACCAGCAGCCCGTTATAAGGCACATTCCAAGCGATGTGCCAATTCCCGGACACGGTGCAAAGAACCTCTGCGCACATCGGGGCCCCAGCAGCGCAGGTGCCCAAGGCAGGCAACGGCACCAGCTGCAGCAGCATGACACCTGTGGCAGCGCAGCTCAGGGCCAGAACCCAGGACCGGCAGCGCCGCTTGACGGCGGAAGGCACAAGCTCCAGCACAAACGCATTGATTACAATGGGTTGAAAAGCAATGTGCAAATACGACAACAGCGTCGTGCCCTTGTTCGCGGCGGAACTGCAGTCATTGACGGTCAGGTACCCCGCGACCTGCAACACCTCCATAACCGTGAAGTAACCAAGCGCTGCCCAAACCGCCAAAGGCTGGCCCTGCCGCCAGCACACCACCGCCGCGGCAGTCCCGGCGACCGCCATCGCGGCCGAGGCTTCCAGGCTCCAGCACATCCGCTAGCGGTCGTCAAAGGCGGCCAGCCGCCGCAGCATCTCTTCCCGCTCGGCCAGCAGATCCAGCACCAGCGCGACCCCGGCGGCATTGACCCCCAGGTCCTGGTTCAACCGCCGCGCCTTCTTGGCGCGGGCAATGCTTACACTGTGGAACTGCCAGCTCTGGATCGTGGCCCCCTCGGGTTCCAGCACCCCATGTTCGACCAGTTCAATGACCCAGTTCCTGTCAGCATGGCAAAACCGGCACAGCTCATCCAGCGACAGGCTGACGACGACTGCAGTTTTGGCGGTTGCGGGTTTCATGCGTCTATCCTCCGATACCAGCACGCGGGTTGAACGGCACCTCCCGGGCCATCTGTTCAAAGAACGCGCGCGCCTCCTCCGTGGTCACCTCGGGGTTCACGATCCTGAGCGTTGCATAGATGTCCCCGGGCGGCGTGCCGGGCAGACCTTTGCCCTTCAGCCGCAGCTTCTGGCCGCCGCGGGCATTTGCCGGGATGGTCAGCGCGACCTTGCCGTCCGGCGTAGGCATCATAACCTTACCACCCAATGCGGCTTCCCATGGGGTCACGGGCAGTTCCAGATACAGGTCCCTGCCGTCAGCCCGGTAAACCGGATGAGGGGCAAAACTCACCTCCAGAAACAGATCGCCCGCGGCGCCTCCGCCCGGCGGCGCCAACCCTTGGCCAGGCAGCCGGATGTGCTGGCCTTCCAGGATCCCCTTGGGGACATGAACGGTGATGCTGCGGTCCTGCAGATGCACCGTGCCATCCGCCGCCGCCTGCGGAACCCGGAGCGTCAGAACCCGGGTTGCCCCGCGGTAGGCGTCTTCGATGTCCAGCTGAAGGCGGGCGTGCTGATCTTGACCGGCCCGGTCGAATGGCTGCCCCCGGCGCCGGAAGAGGGACTCGAAGAAGTCGCTGAAGGCTTCCGCCCCCTGCGGCCTGCCCCCGGTGAATTCAAAGCCGCCTTCCCATCCGGGCGGGGGCTGGAAACCGTCGGGAGCTTCGGGCCCGGGTTTACCCAGATGATCGTAAGCTGATCGGGCTTCCGGGTCTTTCAGGACTTCGTAGGCTTCGTTGACGTCTTTGAACTTCTCTTCGGCGTCTGCCGTGGCATTGATGTCCGGATGGTATTTCCGGGCAAGCTTGCGGTAGGCTCGCTTGATCTGTTCCGAACTTGCATCCGGAGTGACCCCAAGGATTTCGTAGTAGTCCCGGTATTCCATGCCGCCACTCTCCCCGCATCTTTGCCGCCGCAGTTTGCCACGGCGGAGCGGATCTCGGGTTGATCCGGATCATACCATCCGGACCGGGCAGGGGAGGGCAGGGAGTTCACAGCTGTGAACTCCTACGCTGCGGCCTGGCGGGTGAGGGCCATGACCATGGGCGTGCTGGTGAACCCCCCAGATGCAGCTTTGGCGCTGAGATGCCGGAGGTAACCGCTGGGCGAGCGGATGTCGGCGAAGCGCTCAAGCATCGCGGCAACCACGGTCGCGGCTTCCGCCGCGCCCATTGCGGTCTTGGCCTCTTCCCAGACGGCTGCGGAGATCCCCATCATCGGGCGCACGGTGTCAGCAGCACGCATCAGGTCGCTCCAGTGCCGGATTGTGCCATCGGCGTAACCGCGGATCTCACCGCAGGCGGCGAGGATCAGGCGGAGAGGGAGGCTTGGTCCACTGGGGGCAGGGGCCTCAGGCGTTTGGGGTGGAATGTCACGAGTCACTGGCCTGTCTGCTGCGGGTTTCTCAGCATAACCGGTTTCGTCTTTTGATTCCGTTTCCGGGGCGTGCGCTGCGTTAGCGGTCTGTTCAGATTCAAAAGAGTCTTTCTTTGAATTCTGATAGTGGTGCTCAATTTGGGCGTCACTGGTGCCCAAATCTTCTGCGCAGACAGGCTCTAAAAGGCGTTTGGTGTCGGTCAGGGCGGCTGCGAGACGGGTCCTGAGGGCTTCCAGATCGTCGGCTCCCAGCTTGCGGCGGAGGTCGCGCGCGGTGAGCTGGGCGAGGTCGTGGAACTGGTCCCAGAGGGTCAGTTCAGGATGATCGGCAGCGCCGCAGAGGGCGAGGTTCAGGAGGTCGCGGCGCATCAGGCTGACGGTTTCGCGCAGCTGCTTGATGCGGGTCTCCTGAGCGCGTTCGGCCTCCGCCATATCCGAGAACTCGGCGAAGCGGAAGGCGAGGGGGGAGAGGTCGAAACCATAGGCCACCCGCTCACCCTGATAACGGCGCACATAACGCTTGCCGTTGGGGCTGTCGCGGCGGATCAGCATGCCGGCGGATACCAGCTTGGCCATGTGGCGGCGCATGGTGGAGCAGGGCATGCCGTTCAGCCGCTCGCAGATTGCCCGGTTGGAGGGATGCACTACCGTCACGCCGGGCCGGGGAGCGATCGACTTGCCGGGCAGGAAGGAAATCAGCGCCTGCAGAACCGAGAGGTCGCGGTCGCTGAGACCGTACGCCTTGCGGGCGGCTGCCAGTTCGCGCAGGGCGTCCCATTTGCTGACGTCAGACTGCATAGGGGAGTGTTCGGCGGCGGCCTGCTGGTGTTTCAGCAGGACAGCATCCACCGTTCGCCCAAAAGGCGTGAGGGGCATATATCCCATGTCATCGTCACGAAAGACAAAAAAATACCGGCCCGCGAATCGCTTTGGACTTGCGGTTATAGGCTCCGGCCACTAACTTGAGAGTGCTAGAAACAAGTTGGTCTCGTGGAGCTTCGGTTTTGCGGGGCCTTCTTTTTTGCCTGCTCTGTGCCTCCTAAGTTATTGTTATCATTTAACCTTCGCCGCGCGACTGCCAGCGCGCGTGAAGCTCTTCAATCAGTGTCTGGGCTTCAGCCTCCAACCAGTCGGCAAAGCCGCCGCCCGGCAGCTCCAGACTCACGCCCTTGGCGGTGCGGCGCAGGGTGGCGCTGCGGCGGCCATCTACGGTGAGCGGCTGCGCGAGTGTCCGCGCCTTGCGTTCCGGCTTGGCTTGCGGGGCAGGGGAGGGGACTGCGGCCTTGAACACCGCCTCAAAAGCCAGCAGCGAGGGGTCGGCGGGCGCGGCCTCTGCGCCTTCGGTCGCGGCTTCGACGGCGAAATTGGTGTATTCCTGCTCGGCGATGCGGATCAGCGCCTCGCGGTCGGCACCCGTGTCGGCAATTGCCTTGGCCAGAGCGTCCCAGCGGGGGCGGCCGATGCCCTGGGCCGGGCCGATGGCACGGATCAGATCGGGGCCGACCGCCTCGGCAATGGCGATGGCCATCGAGACTGAGGATTTGGTGACTGTCAGCACCTCGGCCACCTGCGATTGGTTGCCGAAGCCGTTCTCGACCAGCTCCTGCGCGAACAGCGCCTTTTCGATGAAGGAGAGGTCGCGGCGCGCCATGTTTTCGGAGATCTGGGCGCGCACAGCGGCGTCTTCATCCAGATTGGCGACCAGGGCCCGGACCTTGGTGACCTTCTCGGAGGCGCGGATCGCCTCCAGGCGGCGGCGGCCGTAGACAAGCAGGTAGCGGTCGGGCTCCGACGGGTGGCGGCGCACCAGGATCGGCACGGTCTGGCCGTTGGCCTCAATCGCGTCGCGCAGGTCGATGACGTCTTCCGGGTCGAGCCGGTCATGGATCCGCGTGTCTTCGATCTGATGCGGTTCCAGGTCCCAGACACGGTGGGAATCCACAGCATCGCGGGCCGAGCGCAGGGCGCGGTTGCTGGACATCATCGAAGAGGCCGGGGCAGGGGAGGCCACCGGCGCGCCGGCCGCGGCCAGGCTGTCGAGCATCGAGAGACGGGATTTCTTGCTGCTGGTCATGAACGCCCCCAGGTTTCCTGAATGAGCTGGCTGATTTCGTCGTTGACCGCGTTCAAGCTTTCGACCGCGCGGTCGTAGGTGGAGCGGGTGAAGGCGCTGCGTTCGACCTCGTAGAGGGTCTGTTTCGTCAGGCCCGCGTCCGAAATCGCGGTGGATTTCAGCATCGGCGCATTCAGCACCTTGTCGCCGTACATGGTGCGCAGGAAGGCAACGATGCGGTTCTGCGGCGCATCCGACGGCTCGTAGCGGGTGAGAAGGTAGCGCATCCAGTCGTGGCTCATGTCGGCGCCGGACTGGGCAATCACGTCCATCAGGTCGGCGGTCATGCGCAGGAACTGGGACATCGACATCACGTCGAGCATTTCCGGGTGGATCGTCACCAGAACGCCGGTGGCGGCGGAGAGCGCCGACATGGTGAGGAAGCCGAGCTGCGGCGGGCAGTCGATCACCACCACGTCATAGTCGGAATCGACCTGTGTCAGAGCCTCTTTGACCCGGAAAAAGAACAGCCCGGCGCTGCCTTGGGCGAGCGCGCGGGGGGTGTCATGCTCGAACTCCATCAGTTCGAGGTTGCCGGGGATCAGGTCGAGATTGGGAATGTAGGTCTTGCGGATCACCGACTGGATCGGGGCCGGGTCCTCGTAACGGATGGCGTCATAGAGGGTGCCGCCGTCCTTGAGGTCGAACTCCGGCTGGACGCCGTGCAGGGCGGTCAGCGACGCCTGCGGGTCGAGGTCGATCGCCAGCACCCGGTAGCCCTTTAGCGCCAGGCGCTGCGCCAGGTGGGCGGAGGTGGTGGTCTTACCGGAGCCGCCCTTGAAGTTCATTACGCCGATGATCTGCATGTGATCATTTTCGCGGCGGCCGGGCAGGTAATCGCCGGGCTTGCGGGCAGTTTTTTCCAAGAGTTCGCGCAGTTCCCGGATGTCCTCGGCGGAGTACTGGCGGCGGTTGCCGGCCGTCAGCTCGGGCGAGGGGCCCTTGCCGTCGAGATGCAGCTTGCGCAGGTATGAATCATTGACCCCGAGCAGGGCCGCGGCCTCGCCCGAGGTGAACTTGCGCATGGTCTTGGAGGCGTTCGGGGGGAACAGGCTCTCGCGCTGCGCGTGCAGCTGGGCCGCAATCCATTCGGAGTGCTGGCGGATGACCGCGTTGAGATCCTCCGGAGTGTATGTATGATCCATCTGCCCTTTTGCCTGCCGTTTGCGCCGCTCTGCCTTGTGTTCCGCGGTCTGACCCGTTGGGCCGGTCGTGTCTGTGACCGTGTTTTCTGCCCGGGCCGTGTTCACGGAATTTGGCGTTTGCCGCCTCTTTTCCGTGACTATTGGCCAAAGAGCGGGATTCGTGCAAGTGTTTTCTATAGTTGGCAGGCGGAAGGGGCAGGGCGCCAGGCCTTAAACCGGGGTCAGGACGGTGCCCCGTGGCCTGGCAGAGGGTGCCGCGTACGGGCGCGGTGTCACGACTCGTCTTTGGACTTTTCTTCGGAGTCCGCTTTTTCGGACTTCGGGTCGGTGTGGTCGGGATCGCCCTTTTCGCCGGGGCGGTTTTTCAGCGGGTGGTGCTGCTCCGAGCCCTTCAGACCTTCGATGACATCATGTTTCGGCTGTTGCTTGGTCATGGGGTTCTCCTGTTGCGGGCCGGATGCCGTGCCGCCGGGGGGCGGCCTGGCAGGGCATCCGGGCTATGGGGAGTCAACGCCGCGCGGCCGGATTGGTTCCTTAGCGGCGGCCTGCGGAGCGAGCGGCGGCGGGCTATGCGGCCAGCAGGATCGCGGCATAGGCCAGTGCCGAGGCGGCGAAGGGCCAGAAGCGGCTTTCGCGCTCCTCTGGCAGTTCCTCCTTGAGGACGTTGAGGATGATGCCGCCGGACAGGAAGGCAAACAGGAAGCCGAGCCACAGTTCCGGCAGGTGCACGCTGACGCCGAGCGCCCAGCCGCCCAGCACCGCGCCGGCGATGATCCATCTGGCAGTGCGGTCGTATTTGTGGCTGTGGTCCTGGCGCAGCCCGAAATCGGTGGTGACGAAATGCAGCGACATGGCCACGCCGAAGGCCAGAAGGGACCAGGCGCCCGCCGTTTCCCGGTTGGTGAGCAGATAGCCGGTGATCGCGTTGTAAAGCGCGAAGGAGCCGGTATGGAGCCAGAAATCGCCGCTGCCGGGCGCAGTCCCCTGGCCGCTGGCGGCATCCCTGCGACGGGCGCTTTTCACCAGTTTTTCAAGACCGTAGAACAGGACCAGCCCGCCGAGCGCGGAGAGGTAGACTGCCTCCTCGGCCTTGGAAGGGGACAGCTTCAGCTCTTCTGAGAAGATACTCTGGTGGGCGGCAAGCTCCGGCAGGATGTGGAGGAATACGTAGGCCACGGACACCCCGCCGGCGGCGGACAGCCACCTGCTGCGCGGGGTGCGGTCGAGAAAGGTCAGCCATCCGATGGACAGGTGAATGGCGGCGAACAGGGCGGCAAAGGCAAAGCTGGCAGCGATCATACAGGGGTAATGCGCACCGCAGGGAAAATGTTCCCGCAGGGCAGGGGTTTAGAACTTGAAGCCCGCCGACCAGTCCCGCAGGCGGGCGAGAAATTCAGCGTCGTCCGCTTCGGCGGGCACCTCGAAATTCGGCAGGCCGCTGAGGATGGTGCGCAAGCCGCTGAGACCGCCGCGCTGCTCCTGCCAGTTGGCGGCGAACCGGACAAGCCCTTCGGGGAGGCGGAAGGCCGGATCGGGGGCGGAGAAATAGAGGGCGTGGGGGACGCTGTTCAAGGCGGACACCAGATCCGCCAGCGGTTTCAGCTCATCGGCGGGGCTGTTGCCCAGTTCCTGGCTGGCTGCGGCATGGGCGAGAAAGGCGCGCCCGGCGGTGACGGTCTGGGTGGTGTTCAGAACAAAGCTGACCGACAGCGTCAAAACGATCATGCCGTTGACGCCGACCAGAACGGTCGCCAGCTCCCAGCCCGGGGACCCCGGCTTGCTGTTGCCGCCGCCAAGCGTTGAGAGAGACTCCCCGACAAAGCCAAGGTCCATCAGCCACCCGGCCGGCTGGCGGCTGCCGCTGAGGACGACCGACGTTTCTGACCCCTGAAAGATGAGCAGCCAGGCAAACGCGGTGCCGGAAATCCAGAATGCGGCAATGGACGACAGCACAAGCGGCCCGATCACGGTGCGCCCGCCGGCACTGTGCGGCAGAATGCGACGCAAGACCTGCCACGCGGCCCGGGACACCCGCCGGGACGGCAGCTTGCGGTCGGTGATTGCCACGGTCGTCAGCAGGAAATCGGCAAAGACGGCCAGCAGCGCGCATATGCCCAGAACGGCAAAACCCATACAGGATAACGCGGCTGCCCCCGTGCCGGTTCCCGGCGGATTTCCGGTCAGGGCAGGGGGGGGCGGTCTTGCCAATCCGGGCATGAGAACATAATAAGAACATATGTCCAAGATGAGTGTTCAAGACAAGCTCGCGATTCTGAGCGACGCGGCGAAATACGACGCCTCCTGCGCCTCCTCCGGGTCCAGCAAGCGCGACTCGCGCGATGGCAAGGGGCTGGGGTCGAACACCGGCGCGGGGATCTGCCATGCCTATGCGCCGGACGGGCGCTGCATCAGCCTGCTGAAGATCCTGATGACCAATTTCTGCATCTATGACTGCGCCTATTGCATCAACCGGGTGTCGTCGAACGTGCCGCGGGCGCGGTTCACCCCGGATGAGGTGGTCAAGCTGACGGTGGAGTTCTACCGGCGCAACTATATCGAGGGGCTGTTTCTGTCGTCGGGTATCATCCGCTCGCCCGATGCGACGATGTCGGACATGGTGCAGATCGCCCGCAAGCTGCGGGAGGAGGAAAACTTCCGCGGCTACATCCATCTGAAGACGATTCCCGACGCCGCGCCGGAGCTGATCGCGGAGGCCGGGCGGCTGGCGGACCGGCTGTCGATCAATGTGGAGCTGCCGACCGATGCCTCTGTGCGGCAGCACGCGCCGGAGAAGAAGCCGGAGCAGATCCGCAAGGCGATGGCCGATGTGCGGCTGCGCGGCGAGGCGGCCAAGGACCGCAGCCATACCGGCAAGCGGCCGCCGCGGTTTGCGCCTGCCGGGCAGTCGACGCAGGTGATCGTGGGGGCCGATGGCTCCAGCGATGCGGTGATCCTGGGGCAGTCCACCCGGCTTTATGGCAGTTACGGGCTGCGCAGGGTCTATTACTCGGCGTTTTCACCGATCCCCGATGCCTCGGCCCGGCTGCCGCTGGTCAGCCCGCCCTTGGTGCGGGAGCACCGGCTGTATCAGGCGGATTGGCTGCTGCGGTTTTACGGCTTCGGTGTGGAGGAGATCACCAGTGCGGCGCCGGGCGGCAACCTGGATCTGGAGATCGACCCTAAGCTGGCCTGGGCGCTGGCGCACCGGGGGCTGTTTCCGCTGGATGTGAACCGGGCCAGCCGCGAGGAGCTGCTGCGGGTGCCGGGGTTCGGGGTGAGGACGGTGAACCGGATCCTCAGCACCCGGCGGCACCGCGCCCTGCGGTATGAGGATCTGCAGCGGATGGGGGCGCTGTTGAAGAAGGCGCGGCCCTTTATCACGGCGGTTGGCTGGACGCCGGGGGCGCTGGCGGACACCGCGGATCTGCGGGCGCGCTTTGCGCCGCCGCCCGAGCAGCTGAGCCTGTTCTGATGCAGGTGGTGAGCCTGCCCTCCATCGGCACCGCGGCCGCCTGGCGGGAGGCCGCGCGCGGCTATCTGAGCGCCGGGGTGCCGCCCGAGGACCTGCGCTGGCATTGCGGTGCGCGAGCGGAGGCGGGGCTGTTTGATACCGCTGCTGCGCCGCCTGCGCCGGCGCGACTTGTGGCGGTGCCGCGGAGTTTCGTGAGCCTGGCGGAGAGTGTCGCCTGGCATGCCGATCCGGCGCGGTTTGACCGGCTTTATGCGTTTTTGTGGCGGCTGAAGGACGCGCCGCAGCTGATGAGCGACCGGGGCGATGCGCAGCTGGCGCAGCTGCGGCGGATGGAGAAAGCGGTGCACCGCTGCCAGCACAAGATGAAGGCCTTTGTCCGGTTCCGCGAGACCGGCAGCCCGGAGGCGGCGCGGCGCAGCTTTGCCGCCTGGTTCGAGCCGGAGCACGGCACGGTGGAGCCGACGGCGCCGTTCTTTGCCCGCCGGTTCGGGGACATGGACTGGCGCATCCTGACGCCCGATGTCTGCGCGGTGTTTGAGGGCGGCGTGCTGCGGTTCGAGCCCGGCGCGCCCAAACCCGGTCTGCCGGACGATGCCAGCGAAGGGCTGTGGCTGACGTATTTCCGCAACATCTTCAACCCGGCGCGGCTGAAGGTGAAGGCGATGCAGTCGGAGATGCCGAAGAAATACTGGCGCAACATGCCGGAGGCGGCGGCGATACCGGAGCTGATTGCCACCGCGCCCGCCCGGGCGCGGGCGATGGCGGAGGCGGCGCCGACACTGCCGCCCGCCCGCACCGCGCGGGTGCAGGCGGCGGCAGAGCAGACCGCCACCGAACACTGGGCCGGGCCGCAGGACGGGCTGGCGGCGGCGCTGGCGGGCTGCACCCGCTGCCCGCTGCATTGTGCGGCGACCCAGGCGGTGCCGGGCGAGGGTCCGCAGGATGCGCCGCTGATGCTGGTGGGGGAGCAGCCGGGCGACCGCGAGGATCTGACCGGGCGGCCCTTCGTTGGCCCTGCCGGGCAGCTGCTGGATGAAGTCACCGCCGAAGCCGGGGTGGATCGGGATGCGGTGTATCTGACCAATGCGGTGAAGCATTTCAAGTTCCGCCCCCAGGGCCGCCGCCGCCTGCATCAGCGCCCGGATGCGGGCGAGGTGCAGCGGTGCCGGTGGTGGCTGGATGCCGAAGTTAAACTGGTGCAGCCGCGGCTGATCGTGGCGATGGGGGCGACGGCGGCGCTGGCGTTGACCGGCAGCGGCGATAGGCTGATGGCGCGGCGGGGCACGGTGGAGAGTGGCCGTCAGGGGGTGCCGGTGCTGCTGACGCTGCACCCGGCGCATATCCTGCGCACGCCGGACCCTGCGGCCCAGGCCCGCCTACGCGGGCTGCTGCGCGGCGACCTGGCGGCGGCGCGGGAACGGGCCGGGCTGGCGGGGCAGGGGGCGGCTTAGGCGGCCTCGGCCGGGCGGACCTCGGGGAAGATGTCGATATCGCGCTCCTCGGCAATCCGATTGCCGGCCGCAATGATCATCTCGCGCGCTTTACAGGCGATGTCCCAGGAGGTGTTCGGATCGGCGCAGGGCAGGGCAAACCAGACGTCCTTGCCGAAGACATCCTGCCCGGCCACCCGCACCTTGGCATCATCGGGATCGCCCAGCTCTTCCTTGTCCAGCTTGCTGACGATCTCGTCGAACGCCTCGCGCAGCGCGTCCACATCGGCGTTGTGAGCGCATTTGAGCTTGATGATGCGCAGCATCTTCGGCTCTTTCATCGTCCAGTTCTCAAACGGGGTGGAGATGAATTCCTCCACCGGCACGATGAGGCGGGTGCCGTCCCAGTCGCGCAGCTGCACATAGGTGAAATTGATCCGCTCCACGTGGCAGAGGTAGTCGTTATAGACAATCCGGTCGCCGATTTTGGCGGACTGGTTGAGCGCGATCTGCAGCGAGGCGATGATGTTGCCCAGCACCCGCCGCGCGGCGAAGCCCAGGATCAGGGTCAGCGCCCCGGCGGTGCCCAGAATGGTAAAGCCGAGGTTCTGGAAGATGTTGCTTTGGCTGAGGAAAATACCGCCGCCGATCAGCACCGCGGCCACCACAAAGGCGCGGCGGGCCGCTGCCAGCCGGGTGGCCATGGTGCGCTTGTGGTCCTCCTGGCGCTGGGTCAGGTCGGTTTCGTCAAAAGAGGTGAGCCGGTCCAGAACCGCCTCGACGCTGTTGATGGCGAGCCACAGGCCGGAGCCTGCCAGCCCGAGCCAGGCGAGCGGCGGTAGGACGGTGCTGATCTGGCCGGAAAACACAAAGGCATAAGAGCCGATCGCCAGGGCCACCAGTGTCGCGCTGCCGATACTGGCGGGACCGCGGATCGACAGAAGGGTGTCGGTGACAACCTGGTGCGAGACCTTGCGCGCGGCCCAGCCCGTGCCCTTCCACACCAGCCAGCCGGCGCCAGCCGAAAGCGCAAGCAGCAGCGGAAGGCCGAGAACCTCCCACCACTTGAAGCCGAAGGCGGCGTTTTCCTTGAGCGCGTCCGGCAGCATCTTTTCAAACCGGCCCGGCCCGAAGCGCGCGAACAGGTCCGGGATGTTGCCGACGGTCTGGCGGGAGAACACCCAGACAGCGGCGCCGTCCTTTGGTTTGATCCGGTTCAGCCGGATCGCCACGGGGCGGTTATCCAGCTCCAGCGTCCACAGCAGCAGCGACTTGCGCGGCTCCCCGGCCATGGCCCGATCGGAGGAGGCGCGCGCGTCCAGCGCGTCGGGCCGGTCGAGGATGATATCCCAGTCGATCACCGTCTTGCGGCTGATCACGGTTTCCAGCTGCCGCGCCAGCCCGGTTCCGGCGGCCAGCTGTTGCGGTTCGGGGATGCCGGACAGGTCCAGCAGATGCGCCGCCTCGGCCCAGGCATCTTCGCGGGCGGCGGCAATCAGGCTTTCGATGGTGGCGCGGGGGGTTTCACGGCTGATCAGCGTGGAGGGCTGCGGCAGGCCAGTGTTGAGTTCTGAGACGCAGTACCAGCGGCTGCTGTCACAGGCGGTCTTGTCCTGCGCCGCCAGCGGCGCAGCGAGCAGAAGCAAGGGAACCAGAAACCGCAGCAGCGTTTTTGTCATGGCAGGTCAACGCCGCGGGCTGGTGTTTGGTTCCGGCTGGCGGAGAGGGATGAATGCAAGGGGGGCGCTCTGCCGCGTTCTATGATCTAAGGATCATAGATTTAATTTATGATCTTGGCAGCATATTCCTGATTTATGATCCGCAGGGCATATTGACGGAGTATGATCCAATGATCATACTTGCCGGAAAAGGAGCCGCATCATGGATCAGATTGCCCGCACCACCCAGGATATCGGCACCGTGCTGCGCAATGCGCGCAAGGCGCAGGGGCTGACACAAGGCGAGCTGGCCGCCCGCGCAGGCGTCTGGCAGCGCACGGTGTCGAATATCGAGACCAGCAGCAGCGGCGCCAAGTTGGAGACGGTGTTTGATTTGCTGGCGGCGCTTGACCTGGAACTCCGCATCGTGCCGCGCAGCAAGATGAAACCGGGCGACTTGGAGGATATCTTCTGATGGGGCGCAAGCGCACCTATACGCCGCTGGATGTTTACATGAACGGCCGCAAGGTGGGGCAATTCTACCGCGCGCCGGACGGGGCGTTTGCCTTTGCCTATGCGGAGGAGTGGCTGGCGTGGGAGAACACCCTGCCGGTGTCGCGCTCCTTGCCGCTGCGCCCGGACCGCTATGCGGGGCCGCCGGTGATTGCGGTGTTCGACAACCTGCTGCCCGACGATGACGCCATCCGCCGCCGGGTGGCCGAACGGGTCGGGGCGGACGGGCTGGACGCCTATAGCCTGCTGGCGCGGATCGGGCGCGACTGCGTGGGGGCGCTGCAGTTCCTGCCCGAAGGCGAGCTGCCGCAGGACAGCGGCACATTGACGGGCACGCCGCTGAGCGACGGCGAGATTGCCGCGCTGCTGAGCGATCTGGGGCGGACGCCGCTGGGGATCCGGCGGGAGCGGGATTTCAGGATTTCGGTGGCGGGCGCGCAGGAGAAGACCGCACTGCTGTTTGATGGCGGTGAATGGGTCGAGCCCTCAGGCACCACGCCGACCACGCATATTCTGAAACCGGCGATCGGCACCTTGCCCAATGGCATGGACCTGACCGACAGCATCGAGAACGAGCATTTCTGCCTGCGGCTGATGGCGGGGTTCGGTTTGCCTGTAGCGCGGACGGAGATTGCGGAGTTTGCGGGCACCAGGGCGCTGGTGATCGAACGCTTTGACCGGCTGCGGACGCGCGACGGGCGGCTGCTGCGGCTGCCGCAGGAGGACTGCTGCCAGGCGCTGTCGGTGCCGCCGGCGCGCAAGTACCAGAACGAGGGCGGCCCGGGCATCGTCGAGATCTGCGGCCTGTTGCAGGGTAGCGACGAGCCGCTGCGCGACCGGGCGCATTTCTTCAAGGCGGCGGTATTGTTTTGGCTGATCGGCGCGACGGACGGCCATGCCAAGAACTTCAGCATCGCGCTGATGCCGGGCGGGCGGTTTTCGATGACGCCGCTTTACGATGTGCTGACGGTGCAGCCCTCGCTGGAGGCCGGGCAGCTGCAGGCCAAGGACATGAAGCTGGCCATGCGGGCGGGCAAGAACCGGCATTACCGGGTGTCGGACATCATGGGGCGGCACTTTGCCGAGACCGGGCTGGCGGCCGGATTTTCCCGCGCGCAGATCGCGGAGGCCTTTCACGAGATCAGTGCGCAGGGGGAGGCGGCGTTTGCCGCGGCGCTGGCGGAGATGCCGGAGGGGTTTCCCGAAGCCTTGGCGGCGTCGGTGAAGCGCGGATTTGATCAGCGGCTGCCCCGGCTGCTGAGCGCGCTGTGACGGGCCGCCGGCGGGCGGGCATCAAACGCCGCATGGCCAAAGGCGCGGCAAACTCTGTAGCGTGAAACCGGCGGTTGACGCGGACAGTTGACAGGGGGGCCTGAAATCGGCTGCCGTTGACGGGGGCCAGAGGGCGGAACGCATGGCAGACACCGAACAGCATGGCAGCGGCCTGGCACTGACCGGGCTGACACAGCAGGAGGCAGAGGCCGCCCGCAGTAAATACGGCTGGAACGAGCTGCCGAGGGCCAAGCGGGCCGGGCCGCTGCGGGTGTTCCTGCGCCAGTTCAGCAATTTCCTGGTGGTGATCCTGATCGTGGCCGGGATCATCGCCTTCACCTTGGGCGAATACGCCGACACGCTGGCGATCGGGCTGGTGATCGCGCTTAATGGCGTGCTGGGGTTCGTGCAGGAATGGCGGGCGGAGACCGCGCTGGAGAGCCTGCGCAGCATGCTGTCGCCGCAGGCGCTGGTGCTGCGGGACGGGCGCGAGCGGATGATCGAGGCGCGGGAACTGGTGCCCGGCGACCTTGTCATTCTGGAGGCCGGCGCCCGGATCCCGGCAGATGCGACCCTGCAGGAAGCTGCCGGGCTGCGGGTGGATGAAAGCGCCCTGACCGGCGAGTCCGTGCCCATCGACAAGGCCCCCGGCGGGAAGTCCGCGGAGGTTTTTGCCGGAACCGTGGTAGCCGCGGGGAGGGCGCTGGCAGAGGTCACGGCCACCGGCGCGCATACCTCATTCGGGCAAATCGCCTCGCTTACGGGGTCGGTTGGCCTGAAGAAAACCAACTTGCAGGTGCAGCTGGGCCGCCTGGCCCGGCAGCTGGGGTTTGCCGCCCTGGCCATCGCCAGCGCCATTCTGGCGCTTGGGCTGTACATGGGGCGCGATACGGCGGAGATGTTCATGACCGGCCTGTCGCTGTCGGTGGCGATGGTGCCGGAAGGGCTGCCCGCGGTTGTCACCATCACCCTGGCGCTGGGGGCGGCGGCGATGGTGCGCCAGCAGGCGCTGGCCCGCCGCCTGCAGGCGGTGGAGACGCTGGGGGCGGCCTCGGTGATCTGCACCGACAAGACCGGCACGCTGACGGAAAACAAGATGACGGTGACGCGGGTCTGGACGCTGGACCGGATTTATCAGGTCACGGGCACCGGCTATGATCCGGCCGGGCATATTGCCTTTGAGGGGGCTGTCATCGGTGCCCGGGACGATGCTGTTTTGGCGGAGGTTCTGGCGGCGGGGCTGACCTGCACCCACGCCAGCCTGCACCGCGAGGGCGATCACTGGGAGATGACCGGCGCCCCTACAGAGGGCGCGCTGGTCACCCTTGGCTACAAGGGGTGGGCGGATCCGCCGCTGCCGGACGCTGTGGCGGCGGAAATCCCCTTCAGCAGCGAGCGCAAGCGGATGAGCGTGCTGGTGAAGACCAGCGGCGGGGCAAAGGTCTTTACCAAGGGCGCGCCGGAGCAGGTGCTGCGGATTTGCAGCCAGGTGATGACCCAGGACGGACCGCGCGGCCTGAGCGCCGGGGAGGCTGCGAGCATCACCGAAGCCTATGAGGCGATGGCGGGGGAGGGGCTGCGGGTGATCGGCCTTGCCGCCGGCGCGGCGGACGGCGGAACAATTGCCGAAGAGAACATGACCTTCCTGGGCCTGGCCGGGCTGATTGACCCTCCGCGGCCCGAGGTGCGGCCTGCGATTGATGCGGCCCGGTCTGCCGGAATCCGGGTCATCATGATCACCGGCGACAGCCCGCTGACCGCACAGGCCATCGCCGGCCAGCTGGGCCTGCCGCCCGCCAGGACGGTCACCGGCGATGAGCTGGAAGCGCTGGAAGACGAAGAACTGAGCCAGCTTCTGCAGGGGGAGGTGCTGTTTGCCCGTACCCGGCCTGCCCACAAGATGCGGATCGTGTCGGCGCTGCAGGCGCAGCATCAGATCGTGGCGATGACCGGGGACGGGGTGAATGATGCGCCGGCACTGAAAAAGGCCGACATTGGTGTTTCAATGGGGGTGCGGGGGACCGATGTGGCCAAGGATGCCTCTGACTTGGTGCTGCTGGACGACAATTTCGCCACCATCGTGCGGGCCATCGGAGAGGGGCGGCGGCAGTTCGGCAATGTGCGCAAGTTCGTGCGTTACCTGCTGTCTTCGAATGCCGGTGAAGTCATCGCCCTGCTGATCAACATCCTGATCGGCGGGCCGCTGGTTTTCCTGGCGACTCAGATTTTGTGGATGAACCTGGTCACCGACGGGGTGACGGCGGTGGCGCTGGGGCTGGAGAAGGGCGAGCCGGACGAGATGGAGCACCCGCCGCGCAAGAAGGATACGCCGATCCTCGGGAAAGCCGGATTGCTGACCATTCTGGCCTTGGGTCTTTATACCGGGCTGGCGAGCCTGTGGCTGTTTCTGCATCTTCTGGATGGCAACGAGGACTTGGCCCGCACCGCGGCCTTTACCGCGATGGTGATTTTCGAGAAGGCGAGCGTCTTTGCCTTCCGCTCGCTGCATCTGCCGTGCTGGCGGATAGGCTTTTTCACCAACCCGTTCCTGCTGGCCGCGCTTGCGGTGACCATCGGGGCGCAGGTGGCGGCAGTGTACTGGCCGCCGCTGCAGGCGCTGCTGCACACGGTGCCGCTGAGCGGGGAGCACTGGATGCTGATCGGCCTGCTGGTGCTGCCCATCCTGCTGGTGCCCGAGATCCTGAAGACGCTGCGCTATTTCGCCAGCCGCCGACCAGGGGAGAGGGCCGTCGCTCAGGCGTGAATGATTGGGGCCTGAATGACCGGGCGCCTGATTGATCGGGATCATGGCGCCCGCCTGCAGACCTGATCTACTCATTGGCGCGGTATGCATGCCCGCCTGCCGCGATCCATTTGCCGGAGGCCCGCCATGCAACGCAGAACCTCTCTTTTCGTGCTCAGCAGAGACACCAGCGATGCGGCGGTCACCGCCGCGGCCGAGGCTGCCCGGGATCAGGGTGCCTACCTGGCCTGCCTGCTGCTGGAGACTTTGCCTGCCCGGCCCTACTTCATGTCCGGCGCAACCGCCTTTGGCTCGGCGGCGATGCCGGCGGACTGGGTCGACCGGTTCGCGGAGTCGAAATCGGCCATAGAGGCACGGGCCGCCGGAGTTAACGGACTGCTGGCCCAGAGCGGGTGTGCCGGCGATGTTCACTATGCGGTATCTGCGGGAGCGGAAATCCGGCTGCTGTGCGCGCGGCGCGCAATGTCGTGCGACATTGCCCAGTTCGCCGAGGCTGTACGGGAGAAGGACGACGTCTTCCGGGAGGCGCTGCACGGTCTGTTGTTCCAGTCGCCGGTTCCTGTGATCGTGAACAGTTCTCCCTTTGCCAAGTACAACCGCATCTTTCTGGCGTGGAACAGCAGCCTGGCCGCCTCCCGCGCGGCGCATGCGGCGCTGCCCTGGATGCGCCGCGCGCAGGAGGTCGTGATCGGGTGCTTCGACCCGGATCTGACCGATGAGCGGGACGGGGAAGACCCTGGGACGGACGCCGCGGCATGGCTCAGCCACCACGGCTGCACTGTGACGGTGTCGCAATTCGCCAGCGGCGGGAGCGATGTCGGCCCCGCCATCCAGGACCGCGCCCGCGAGGCCGGGGCGGGTCTGGTGGTGATGGGCGCCTATGGCCATTCCCGCCTGCGCGAGGCGGTGTTTGGCGGCACCACCAGGACGATGATCGAACAGACGGAGCTGCCGGTTCTGTTTGCCCACTGATCCGGCTGCGCCGCCTTTGCCAGGCTTGGAAAGCCGCCGCTTGACCTTGCTCAAAGCGGCAGGGCGGCGGCGCTGGTAATCTGCCACGGGGGTAAGGCGATGCATCCGGATGAATCCCAGCAGGCAGAAGTTGTGGCCTTTCTGAGCGGCCCGTCAGCTTATGGTTCTGACGCGCCCGTTGAAGTCGTCACAACGCATTCCGCGCATGTGTTTCTGACGGGCAGCCTGGCCTTCAAGATCAAGCGGGCGGTGCGCTACAGCTATCTGGATTTCTCATCGCTGGACTCGCGCAAGGCCGTGCTGGAGCGCGAGCTCGCCCTGAATTCCCCGGCAGCCCCCGGCATCTATGACCGGGTAATCGCGGTGACCCGCGAAGCGTCCGGGGAGCTGGCGCTGGACGGGGCCGGGGTTCCGGTCGAATACGCCTTGCGGATGCGCCGGTTCCCGCGGGAGGCGGAATTGAGCGCCATTGCCGCCGCGGGCGGGCTGACCAATGACCTGGCCGGGCGGCTTGGCAGCGCAGTTGCCGCCTATCACGCGGATGCGGAGCGGCGCGCTGAGGATGGCGCGGTCCTGATCAGGGAGATCATTGACGAGCTGCGGGAGGCGTTTGACGGCATGGAGCCGGTGCTGGGCCGCGGCAGGGTGGCGGCGTTCCTGGACAGGGCCGAACAGATCTATGCGCGTATTTCCCCGCTCCTCACCAAACGCTCAGCCGCGGGATATGTGCGCAGGTGCCACGGCGATCTGCATCTGAGGAACCTTGTGCTGCTTGACGGCAGGCCGGTGCCCTTCGACGCGCTTGAATTCGATGAGCGGCTGGGCACGTGCGACGTTTTCTATGACTTTGGCTTTCTGCTCATGGATCTGCTGCACCGGGGCGCGGACAGGCAGGCGAACGTGGCCTTGAACAGCTATGTGCAGGGAGCCGGGGATTTTGGCGGGCTGGCGGCGCTGCCGCTGTTCATGAGCATCCGTGCGGCCATCCGGGCGATGGTCACGGTGCAGGGCATGGCGGGGGGCGAGTCTGATTCTGCCGCTGAGGAGGCCCGGAGTTATCTTGATCTGGCGCTGGCCTGCCTGGCACCGGTGCAGCCGCGGCTGGTGGCTGTCGGCGGTCCGTCGGGCACCGGCAAAACCACGATTGCGGCGCGTATTGCACCGTTGCTGCCACCGGTCCCCGGTGCCGTTCATCTGCGCAGCGATGTCGAGCGCAAGGCGCTGTTCGGTGCCGGCCCGCTGGAGCGGCTGCCGGCCGAAGGCTATCGCCCGGAAGTCACTGCGAAGGTCTACGCCCGGTTACTGGACCTGGCGGAGCAGGCCATGCGGGCAGGGCACAGCGTCATCGCCGATGCGACCTTTCTGGAGGCAGATTACCGGGAGCAGGTCCGAGCGCTGGCTGTCCGGCTGGGGGTTCCGTTCGACGGGATCTGGCTGCATGGCGATGCAGCCACGCTGAAACAGCGTATCGCCGCCCGCACCAATGATGCCTCTGATGCGGACGCGGATGTTCTGCACGCGCAGCTGAAACGCACCGTCTCGCCCGCGGATTGGACACGGATCGCCTGCGGCGGCACCGCGGATGAGGTTGCCGGGCTGGTGCAGGCTGCCCTTAACCCGGACTGAACCGGGCAGACGGCTGTGCGGCGGGAGGCGTGCCGCGGGGGCGGATAACTTCAATCAATGCAGCCCAAAGGCCGCGCGCGTAACCTTGATCAACGACTGAGGAGGAACACGATGTACAAGAATGTCCTTGTGCCCATCGCACCGGACCACGGCGCTAACACTGCCGCTGCAATGGAGGCGGCCCGGCTGCTGGCAGGCAGCGACGGCAAGATTACCGCGCTGACCGTCGCAGAAGCCATTCCCGGCTATGTGGTGCAGCAATTGCCGGAGGGCCTGCTGGAACATACCCATGACGAGATGCTGGCATCGCTCAAGGCGGACCTTGGCGGGGTGAAAAACGTCAAGGCGGAAGTGGTGACTGGCCATGCCGGGCGCACGATTGTCGATTATGCCGATGCGCGCGGAGCGGATTGCATCGTCATCGCATCGCACCGGCCCGGGCTGCAGGATTATTTCCTCGGCTCGACGGCAGCGCGGGTGGTGCGTCACGCACAGTGCACCGTGGTTGTGATCCGCTAGCTGTCGTGCGCCACTGACCGCCGGAACAGCAGGAGGCTGGTAGCCAGAAGCACCGCGCCCAGCAGCGCCATCCACAGGAACTCCGGCCACACGGTTTCAAAGCCTGCGCCCTTGAAGACGATGGCTTGGCTTGCGGACATGTAATGGCGCGACGGCAGGATGACGGTGGCGGCCTGCAGCCATCCGGGCTGGCTTTCCACCGGGGTTTCGCCGCCGGACAGCATCAGCATCGGCAGGACAGTCAGCATTACCAGCAGCGCAAACTGGGCCATTGAACGCGCCACGGTTGCCAGAAATACCCCCAGCGCCGTTGCGGTGAACAGAAACAGCGCCGTGCCGCCGAGGAACAGTGTTTTGGACCCAGCGATGCTGATGTCGAGGAAGCCCTGCATGACAAAGGCCAGCGAGAGCGCCGCGGCAAAAAGCACCACCGCGGCGTTTGCCCAGATCTTAGCCACCGCAATGTCAAAGGGTGACAGCGGCATCGCGAGCAGGTGCTCGATCGTGCCGTGCTCGCGTTCGCGGATCATCGCGGCGCCGGTGAGGATCGTGGTCAGCCACATGATTTGGCCGATCAGCGCGTTGATGCCGGCGAAGCGCACGGTGTCGCGGTTCGGGTTGAAGGCGCTGCGGATGATGATGCCGAGGGTCTGAGGCTCAGCCAGATCCGCGCCGATGGCAAAGCGGCGGATCTCGGTGCTGAGGATGCTGGTGATGTAATGGACACCGATGTCGGCCTGTTCCATCGCAGTCGCGTCGATCAGCACCTGGATTTCCGGCGCACGCCCGGCGCGGACGTCCTTTTCGAACCCGGGCGGAACGGCGACCACGAACAGGAACCTCCCGGCATCCATCAGGGCAGCGCCGGTTCCCGGTTCGATTTGGACAACAGGCTGGAATTCCGGAGGAAAGAAGGCTTGGGCCAGCGTCCGGGACAGCGGTGAGTCGTCCTCGTCGGCAAAGGCGATGGAGGCATTGTTGACCGAGGTGGCCACGCCTGTGGCCTCCATCACCGGCGACAGGGTGAAGGACCAGACCAGGAGCGCCATCATCACCCAGTCGCGGCGCAGGCTCATCATCTCCTTGAGGCCCAGCCAGAATATGCAGGAGAGCCGTTGCATCTACTTCTCCTGCGCCCGGAGCGAGAGCGCGGCCAGCAGCGTGAAGACCGGCCCGAAGCAGGCCAGTGCCAGGATGTCCGGCAGCAGCGCCTCCCAGCCCAGCCCCTTGGTGAAGGCGCCGACGTTCAGGTGCAGAAAATAGGACGAGGGCCAGAGCGAGCCGATGGTCTGAGCCCCCCCTTCCAGCGTCGAGACCGGCTGCAACAGGCCTGAGAACTGGATCGTCGGCACCACCGACGCAATGGTTGTTGCAAAGGTCGCGGCCACCTGGCTGGATGTCATCGTAGCAATCAGCATACCGTAGGAGGTGGTGGCCCACACATAAAGAAGCGCGCCGATTGCCAAGGGCACGGGGTCGCCCTTGAGCGGGACCCCGAAGACCGCGATGATCATCGCGGTGAGCAGCAGGAAGTTCGCATAGGCGACAGCGATATAGGGGATTTGCTTACCGATCAGGAATTCGAGCCGGGTCGTCGGGGTCACGTAGAAATTTGTGACCGAGCCCAGCTCCTTTTCCCGCGCGACGCTGACCGCCATCAGCACCGCGGGCAGCATGATCAGCAGGATCGCGGGCATCGCCGGAGCCATGGCGGCGATGCTCTCAAAGCTTTGATTGTAGCGGAACCGCGGCTCTATCCTGGCGGTTTCGGCCTCGCGGGCACCGCTGGCGGCGGCCTGGGCGTTTAGAAAGGTTTGATGCAGCCCGGCGGCATAGCTCTCAACCGTTTCGCCCTTGAAGGGAATGGCGCCGTCCACAACCGCCAGAACCTCGGCCGGTTCGCCAGCGCGCAGCTTGCGGCCGAAATCGGGCGGCAGTTCTACGACCAGCGAGACCTCGCCCGAGACCAGGCGACTGCGGCCTTCGGCTGCGCTGGCCAGCGGCGGGGTTGGCCTGAAATACCTCGATCCGGAAATTTCAGAAAGATAAGCGCGGCTTTCGGGGGTCTGCGACAGATCCAGGGCCGCAAAGTCCAGTTCCTCAATATCGAGCGTGATTCCGAAGCAGAACACCAGCATCAGGATGATCGAGCCTAGGAAGGCAAAGGCGAGGCGCACGCGGTCGCGCAGTACTTCGACCGTTTCACGCCGCGCATAGGCCAGCGCGCGGGAGGGGCCGCCGCCCGCACTGCGGCTTCCGGCTCCGGTGACGGTTTCCGGTGCGGCCACCGGGGCAGGGGGGGCTGCGGCTTTGAGGATGGAAATGAACGCCTCCTCCAGGCTGCCTGCCGCCTCGGAGGCCATCAATTGCCCTGGCGTTCCCTCCGCCAGAACCTTGCCTGCGTGCATGAAGGAGACCCGGTCGCAGCGTTCTGCCTCGCCCATGAAATGGGTGGAGACAAAGATCGTCACGCCCTCGTCGCGGGAAAGTTCGAGCAGCAGTGCCCAGAACATGTCGCGCGCCTCCGGGTCCACGCCGGAGGTCGGCTCGTCCAGGATCAGCACGCGGGGGCGGTGGATCACGGCAACCGCCAGCGACAGCCGCTGCTTGATGCCAAGCGGCAGGGCGGCGGCCAGGGTGCTGCTGTGCTCCGTCAGGCCGAACCGCTGGATCAGTTCGCCGACCCGGGCTTCCCGGTCCGCGATCCCGAAGATGCGGGCATGGAGATGCAGGTTCTGATCGACGGTCAGTTCGCCATAGAGCGAGAAGGCCTGGCTCATGTAGCCGATCTCGCGGCGCATCGCGCGGTTGCGGGCATCCACCGGTTTGCCGAACAGCTGTGCTTCGCCGGAACTGATGGGCAAGAGGCCGGTCAGCATCTTCATGGTTGTGGATTTGCCGCAGCCGTTGGAGCCCAAAAAGCCGAAGATCTCGCCCCGCCCTATCGTGAAGTCGACGCGGTCGACGGCAACGAAATCGCCAAAGCGGCGTGTCAGCCCGCGGGCGGTAATGACCGGGTCCGTGCTGGTCCGGTGAGAGGGTGTTTCGTCCTGAACGGGGTGCGGACGGCCGCCTGCCCGCAGCTGCCGGTAGGCGGTTTCCAGATCAGGGGCCGCGCCTTTCAATTCGTCGGGAGGGCCTTGGAACAGAGCGCGCCCGGCATCCATGGCGACGATCCAGTCAAAGCTCTGGGCCTCTTCCATATAGGCTGTGGAGACCAGCACGGAGAGGCCAGGGCTTTGCGCGCGGATGGCGTTGATCAGTGCCCAGAACTGGCGGCGCGACAGCGGATCGACGCCTGTGGTCGGCTCGTCCAGAACCAGCAGCTTGGGGTCATGGATCAGGGCGCAGCAAAGTCCCAGCTTCTGTTTCATGCCGCCCGACAGCCTGCCCATCAGCCGGTCTTCAAAAGGGGCGAGTCCGGTTGCGGACAACAGCGCCGCGATCCGGGATTCGCGTTCCTCCGGCCCTTGCCCGAAGAGCCGTGAGAAGAATTCCAGGTTTTCGCGCACGGACAGTTCCGGATAGAGGTTGCGGCCGAGGCCCTGCGGCATGAAGGCGATCGCAGAGCATATGCGGCGCCGGTGCGCTGGGTCGCTGATAGGCCCGCCAAGCACATCTATCGAGCCTTCCTGCAGCTTCTTGGCACCGGTGATCAGGCCCAGAAGGGTCGACTTGCCGACCCCGTCCGGCCCGATGAATCCGGCGAGCCGGCCCGGAGGCAGATCCAGCGAAAGCGCGTCCAGCGCGTTATGCTTGCGGTAGCGGTGCGTGACCTCCGCGACGCGGATTGCGGGGATGCCAGCCCCGGCCGTCATTCGAACAGCTCAGGCGGGATGCGGCGTTCCAGTGCTTCGGGCCATGGGTTATCCGGGTCCAGCCGGATAACGGCGATACCGCGCAGGCCGGTCTTCACATGTTCGATCCGTGCCTCGACCAGATTCTGCGGGATGCGGACGCGGACACGGAAGACCAGCTGCTCCCGTTCGCTCAGCGTCTCCACCTGCTTGGGAGTGAACTGGGCCTCGGGAGAAACAAATGTGACGGTTGCGGGGATGGCATAGTCCGGCAAGGCGTCCAGCACGATGCGGGCTTCGGCGCCGATCGGCAGGAGACCTGCCTCGCGTGCGGGCAGGAACACATCCATATAGATGTTTTCGAGGCTGAGCAGCGTCAGGATCGGCCCGCCTGCGCCGACGACTTCGCCCGGCTCCGCCAGCCGGTAGAGTACGCGGCCCGGCATCGGTGCGGTGAGAGTGCTGTCTTCGATCTGCGCAGCAATCCGGCGGACCTCTGCCTCCGCCGCCGCGATCCCGGCGTCTGCCGTCGCGACCCGCGCCCGCGCAGCCCCCAGCACCGCCTCGGCGACCTGATGCGCGGTATCGCGTTCCTCAAAGACTGTCTCGGAGATGTTGTGCCCGGCCAGCAAGGCGGTCGCACGCTCCAGCTCATGTTCGGCGCGGAGGTGTTCGCTCTGGCGCTGGACCACCAGTGCCTCCGCTTCGGCCTTGGTCTGGCGCGCCAAGGCGGCTTCGGCTTTTGCACGGTCATACGCGGCGGAAAGCTCGTCGGTGTCCATTACCACCAGCACGTCGCCTGATGCGGTCAGGCTGCCTTCGGCGGCAAGAACCTGCGCCACCCTGCCGGCCCTGGCGGGTGCAATCTCCACCTGCTCGGCCTCGATCCGGCCATTTCCCTGCACGAAGCCGTCCGGCAAGTCCCTGCTGTCATCTGAAACGAACAAGTACATTGCGGCGGCCACTAGCAGGACGGCTGCTGCGGCAAATACCGCGCCTGTCTTCCTTTGCATGGCCAAGCACCCGGTCATTTACAACATTTGACAAGCGTATTCGGATCAGCGGCGGTTTGCTTTGCTCTGAATCAACATGGTGCCATTTGGCAGCGGCGGTCGCAGGAGCCTTCTGCCTTAGCCAGCCCCCGAGGGTGCACACTGCAACTCCGTGCGATCTGAAACATGCCGGATTGGCCAAAGGCGGTCGCTTTGCTGGAGCGCCCCTTCTTTACGCCGCATTCGGTTCGGCGCGTGCCCGCTCAGCACGTCAGGCCATGCCGGAGGCTGCTTGCAGGTCCTGCGGCCTGCCATATAACCCGCGCCATGCCTGCAAAGATTTTTTCGATGGAGGCGCGGGAGGATGGCGGTGCCCGGCTCGCGCTCAACTACAAGCACGCCGGGCGCAGCGGCATCCAGCGCATTTCCTGTGATCTGCCGCAGGCGGGCCTATTGCAGCTGGTGCTTTTCGCGGAAGCCCTTAGCCTGCGTATGCGCTTCGGGCATCCGGTTGCTTCGGATGTGTCAATTGATGGGCTGGTGATGGCGTATGATCCAGCGCAGCAGGACATCCATGTCGAGCGGCAGGCGGGTTATTCCAGGCAGACGGCGCGCATGCCGGTTGAGGTGTTTCACTCCGAAATGGCGGGAATGGCTGACGTCTGCATTGGCCGGGCAGAGGCGTCAAAGCACGGGCCAGCCCTGAAGCACCTGCTGGCGGAATGCCCAGCACCATCCGAGCTTGAAGGCCGGTTTGGGCAGGATGCGGCAGATCTGGCCATGCATCAGCTTCGGGAAATTGCATTGCTGCTGCTGGCGCAGGACGCTTCCGCCCGAGGGTCCGCGCTGGCCCGTAAACTGCGCGGGAAGAAATCGCAGGATCAAGCCCGGGAGGCGGTAAGCGGTCTTGTGCGGGAGCTTGCCGCTGAACTCGTTCCGGTTTCCGTATCAACCTGAACGGCCTTGGCTGCCGGCTTTTCAGCGTTGCTTGCGGGGCGCCCCTGCCGCAGAAGCGCCCCGCATGATTTAGATGCTGCCAGCGCTCATTTCGCGGGCAATATGGTCCGCTTGCCGGATGGCCAGAGCGACAATTGTCAGGGTCGGGTTCTCTGCCGCCCCGGTGGTGAATTGCGATCCGTCCGAGATGAAGAGGTTTGCGATGTCGTGGGTCTGCCCCCACTTGTTCACCACGCCGTCTTCCGGCTTTTCCGACATACGGTTGGTGCCGAGGTTGTGGGTCGAAGGATAGGGCGGTGTCGGGAACGTGCGTGTGGCACCGACCGCCTCATAAACTGCCTGGCCCTGCTTATAGGCATGGTTGCGCATAGCGACATCGTTGGGATGGTCGTCGAAGTGGACGTTCGCAACCGGCAGTCCCCACTGGTCCTTGACATCGGTGTTCAACGTCACGCGGTTAGTAGCCTGGGGCATGTCTTCGCCCACGATCCACATGCCGGCCATGTTTTCGTACATGTCCAGTGCTGAGGTGAATTCCCGCCCCCAGGCGCCGGGATTGAGGAATGCGGCCATAAAAGGCAGGCCGAGGCTCAGTGTTTCCAGTTCATACCCGCCAACAAACCCGCGGGAAGGGTCGTGCCGCGCTTCGTCCTGGATGATGCCGGCCATGGTGGTGCCGCGCCACATTTTGACAGGCTTGTCGAACACCCCGTAAACCGATCCGGTCATGTGCCGCATATAGTTGCGCCCCACCTGGCCGGAGGAGTTGGCAAGCCCATCGGGGAACATGCTGGACGCCGAGTTCAGCAGAAGCCGCGGGCTTTCGAAGGAGTTACCTGCGACACAGACAATTCTTGCCTTCTGAAGATGCAGATTGCCTTCCGCGTCAAAGTACTCGACACCGGTGACCTTGCCTGCCTCATTGTGCAGAACGCGGGCGACGTGCGACTGCGGCCGTACCTCCAGATTGCCGGTTGCCTCGCCTTCGGGAATGTCCACATAGCCCGCCGACCATTTGGCGCCCCACTTGCAGCCCTGAAAGCAGAAGCCGGTTTGCTGGCACATCGTCCTGTCGCGGTTTTCATCGGAAGTGATCGCCATGCGGCCGGTGTGAACGTTCTTGTACCCCAGCGCTTGGGCGCCCTTTTCGAAGACGCGGTAATTGTTGTTGCCAGGCAGACCCGGCCTGTCGCCGGTGCGGGTCACGCCCAGCTTGTCTTCCGCCTTGGTGTACCACGGGTCCATTTCCGCCGCATCAATCGGCCAGTCCAGCAGTGTCGCGCCTTCAACTTCGCCATAGGTCGTGCGCGCTTTCCACTCGTGCTCCTGAAACCGCAGGCTGGCCCCGGCCCAGTGCTGGGTGGTGCCGCCGACGGATTTCACGATCCAGGCCGGCAGCCCGGAAAAGTCCTTTGAAACACGCCAGTCGCCGCTGGTCGTGCGCGGGTCCAGCCAGGCCAGCTGGCCGAAGCTTTCCCATTCGTCGTTTATGAAGTCTTCCGGCAGGTGGCGGCCGCCGGCCTCCAGGGCTACGACGCTTACGCCTTTCCGGGCCAGCTCATTCGCAAGAACGCCGCCGCCTGCGCCGGTGCCGATGATGACGACCACGTTATCGTCATTCAGATCAAAAGGTGCTGCCATAGTTTCAGTCCTCCTCTATGGCTCACAGCCAGTTGATGTCGTTGAAGCCGCGGTCGATGTAGCCGCCATGTTCGAAGGACGCCCCTTCGTATCCGAAGATCGGCCAAACCGCTTTCTGGTTATAAAGCCCGGTCACCAACCCGCCGCGGATCTTCTGGAAGAAGCTGTCTTCTTCGATGCTGCGGAGAATGGCGGCGCGGTCGCGCTCCCATCCGATGGCCAGATAGCTGTCGTGCCCTGCCGCCCGGGCGGCGTCATTCAGCCTGGCAATCCCTGCCTCGACTTCCGCTGCCATTTCAGCGTTGTCATAGCCTTTGACCGCTGTTGCATAGAATTGGTCGCCTACTTTGTCGTGCGGATAAATATCCCGCGCCATCTGCACCAAGGCTGCCATGCTTTCCGGTTTCAGTGACACGGTCTCCACCGCCCAGGCAGCATCGCTGGCGGCCATAAACCCTGACCCCACAACCAGCGTGGCGCTGGCGGCCGTGGCTTGCTTGAGCAGCTGCCGCCGGGACAGCTCTCTCGGGCTAGCAGTGTCGGACATGAACGTTCCTCCCTTTCTTGAATTACTGGTATCTGCCGCCGCGCTCGAGCACTTCGATTTGGTACCCGTCAGGATCGGCAACGAAGAAAAAGCGCGCCACGACCTCCCCGCCGGGCGCGAATTCAACGAGTTTTCTTGGATTGAGGCCTTCCGCCTCGAAGCGTGCATGTTCAGCCTCAAGATCGCTGACTGAAACCGCTAAGTGGCCGTATCCGTTGCCTAGTTCATAGGGCTCGGTCTGGTCCTTGTTTATCGTCAGCTCCAGTTCGAAACTGCTTTCTGCGTTGCTGAGATAAACCAGGGTGAAGCCCGGAAAGTCGAGCCTGTCTGCAATCGTCAGGCCAAATGCGGTTTCGTAGAACGCAAGCGACCGCGCCTCATCAAGGACACGGATCATCGAGTGAATTGCCTTCGCCAATTTCTTTCCCCATTTCTAAGTTCTGGGAAAAGACTAGGAGCCAGGCATTCATCCAGGGTAGTATACGCATACTACCAGCGCATTTAATCCTGTGTCGAAATCAGCGCGTCATTCTGCGGCCATCGGCAGGGTGTGCCGGTCCGCGGACATTTCAATGAACTTCAGACACGCGCAGCGCAGCAGCGACGTGAAGTTATTCGGTTCTCCGCGCTGTTCCAGCACCTCGGCATGCAGGGTGGAGATGAACACCGGGGTCGACACGCCATCTCTCCCGGCGATCTCGTCGAGAATATCCCAGAACGCATTTTCCAGCCTGATGCTGGTGCTTTGGCCGTTCAGCCGCAAGCGGCGTGTACGGGTCGCGTAGCGCTCAGGATCTTGTCCGGCAAAGACTTGGCACATGGTCATTCCTCCCTTGCGAGCTGTGCGAAGCCTGACGGGAAAAACAGGGGCCGTGGCACCGCTCACCCGTAATTCGTATAAGAAAGGCGGTTTTTTGTCGATCCTCGCGGCCGGCACCAGGCGGCAAGCCCGAATCCCGTGAGTAAATCCGAGTGATTGAATGACCGTGTTTTCGATTGCGCGCGGGAACTGGCACAACGCGGCCGGTGCCTGTGCGTTCTCATCGGAACATCGGCGCAACCAAGGTGAAACGGGTCTGCACCTCACGGTCTCCAGGCTGGCCGGAAGCCTACCGGGTTATCAAATCACTGGCTTTTTCCCCGATCATGATGGCAGGCGCGTTGGTATTGCCCGAAACGATTTCCGGCATGATTGAGCAATCGGCTACCCGCAGCCCCCGCACGCCGTGCACCTGCAAACCGGCGTCCACCACCGCATCCGCGCCCTGGCCCATTTTGCAGGTTCCTGTCGGATGGTAGATCGAAACGGAATTGCTGCGCGCCCAGTCCAGCGTGCCGTCATAGTCGTCCATCTCCAGGCTGGATTGAGGCCGGAACTCTTCGGCTATTTTGGAGGACAAGGGGCTGTGACGTGCAATCCGCCGGGCGATTTTCACACCGTCCACTATGGTCCGGCAATCGGTTTCAGCCGATAGGTAGTTGGGTATGATCTTAGGATAGCTTTTCGGGTCCGGTCCGTTCAGCCGGATTTCACCGCGGCTTTCGGGGCGCAGCTGGCAAACCGACATTGTGAAGGCCGAGAAAGGATGAACGCCTTCGCCAGGGCTGTCCGCTGACCAAGGCTGAACGTGGAACTGAATATCAGGCGTGGCCACATCAGGCCGGGTTTTCATGAAGCCGGTGGCCAGGCTCGCGGCCATTGTCATCGGCCCGGCCCGGAACAGGGCGTATTTCAATGCAATCCGCATCTGATTGAACAGGCTGCGCACCTCATCGTTCAGCGTCGGCTCGTTGCATTTGTAAACCAGCCGCGCCTGCAGATGGTCCTGCAGGCCCTGGCCCACGCCTGGCAAATCGACCAGAGGTTCAATTCCATTGGCCTTCAGTTGTTCTGCCGGGCCGATCCCCGACAGCATCAGAGTTTGCGGCGAGTTGATCGCACCAGCAGACAGAATGACTTCCTTGCGCGCGGTGATGGTCTGCCGCTGGCCTGCCTTGTCCAGATAAGTGACGCCCGTCACCTGGCGTCCGTCGAGATTGATCTTTTCCACCAGGGCATGGGTGATGATCTGCAAGTTGGCCCGGCTCCGGGCCGGCTTTAGAAATGCCACAGCGGCGCTGCAGCGGCGCCCGTTGCGGGTGGTCAGCTGGAAGTAGCCGACGCCCTCCTGCCTGGCGCCATTGTAATCCGGGTTAAAGGGATAACCCGCCTCCTGCGCCGCGGCGACCCAGGCATCGCAAATGGGGCGCTGGATACGCATGTTGGAAACTGCCAGCGGTCCGCCAGTGCCGTGAAACTCATCGGCGCCGCGCTCCTGATCCTCGGATCGCTTGAACAGCGGCAGCACATCCTCCCAGCCCCAGCCTTCATTGCCCATCTGGCGCCAGCGGTCGTAGTCCTCCTTCTGGCCGCGCACATAGAGAAGCCCGTTCAGCGAGGATGACCCGCCCAGAACTTTGCCCCGCGGCCAGTCGATCGAACGGCCATTGAGACCCGGATCCGGCTCCGTCTTGTAGCACCAGTCCACCGACGGGTTGTGCATGGTCTTAAAGTAGCCGACCGGGATGTGAATCCAGGGGTTTATGTCCCGCCCGCCGGCCTCCAGCAGCACCACTTTGTTGCGCGGATCCGCACTCAGCCGGTTTGCAACAACACAGCCGGACGACCCTGCGCCGATGACGATGAAATCCGCGTCCAAATCCATCCCTCCCGATCCCTTGATGAAAAAACTTCTATACAGGATGCGTAAATTGGTCTAGCTTTTTTTGATACGAAACGTCTCAATAATTGATCTTAGGGAGGAAAATTATGGGGCTGACCAACAAATTGAGCCGGATTTCGCGGCGGGATCTGTTCCGTGTTGCAGGGACTTACGGGATGAGTTCGACCCTGCTGGCTGCGGGGGGCTTTGGCGGTGCGATGAGCCTGGCGAATCTCGCTTCGGCGGCGGAATCGACTTATGAAAAGCGCTATGCCAAGCCCGCCAAGCACACGCTGAAGTTTGGTGCCTCGGGCTTTAACGCGCGCAACCTGCTGATCGAACGGGCAGGGGCGCTGGAGTTTGCCCGAGATCTTGAAGCCCGCACCGACGGCGAGATCCGCATCGAGTTCATCGGCGACAACCAGATCTGCGGACAGCTGAGCTGTGTGGAGAAAACCCAGCAGGGCATTGTCGATATCTATGCGGCCTCGACCCAGAACTCGGCCGGCGGCGCACCTTACCTGAACGTGCTGGACTATGCTTTCATGTTCCCGGGGCGCGCGTCGCAGTATCATTTCCTCTATCACCCCAAAAGCCAGGAAATCCTGCGAGATCCGCTGGAGAAGCGGCACGGGCTGAAATTCCTGTTCAGCCATTGCGAGCTTCGGGGCATCCAGCTGGGCCTGAAATACAAGGACCAGCCGACAGTGACTAAGCTGGAACAGCTGTTCGGCACCAAGAACCGCGTCACCGGCACCCAGCTGGGCCGGATCGCCATGAACGCCCTGAACCTGAACCCGGTGCCTGTGGCCTGGGAGGAAACCCTCGACGGGTTGAAGCAGGGCTTGATCGACGGTGCAGAAACATGGGCCTCCGCCGTGGCCTATGCCAACATGGCGCCGGTGGTCTCGCAGTCGGTTGACCTCAAGTTCTTCTGCGGCACCGAGCATACCTCAATGTCGGCCAAGGTCTTTGACGGGCTTGAAGGCTACCTGCAGGACGCGGTGATGGAGAGTGCGTATTGGGCGCAGGCCCATGTGCAGGCCGCAAACGAGGCTGCGCTGGTCAAGACCGTTGGGTTCAGCGATCCGCAGCTGCCGGGAACGGTTTTTGCGGAACACGGCGTGCGCCCTGCCTTCCTGCCGGACAGCGAAATCCGCATGGCAGAGGAAATGTGTTCACCGGAGTTCCAGCCGCAGCTGTGGGAACAGTGGCGCGACCGCCTGAACAAATGGGCCGGCGGCATCGACACCTATCAGGAAATCTACAACATCGCGCGCGAAGTCGACAAAGACATGAAGCCCGAGAACGTGGAACCGCGCCGCTGGTGGAAGGGCTGAACAGGCCCGGATTTCGAGCGGAGGGCCGGCGCCAAACCGCGCCGGCCTTGTTTGCCCGGAATGATCCGGCAGGATCGAAGGGGCAATGAGGGGAGGAACAGATGCAGCTTTGGTCGGACATCGGCGCCATTTTCAGCGCCTTCGCGTCCCAGGACAGCTGGGAAATCCGCAATGCTTTGGAAAGCAATGCCGCCTGGGTGCTGGGCACCGCAGCCGCCGCGCTTGGCGGCCTCTTGGTGATGCTGCTCTATCGGCTGGTACCGCTGCTGGACCGTCACTTGGAGCGCTCCATCATGGTGTGGAGCTACCTGGCGATTGCCTTCATCATCTTCTGGGGGGTGATCGACCGCTTCGTGTTCAAGAACCAGCAGCCATGGTCCACGACCATCCCGCCACTGCTGTTCATGATCATGGCCTGGTTCGGCGCTGCCTTCAACGTGCGGCTGCGGACGCATCTGAGCTTTTCCGAATTCCGCACCATTATGCCCCGCTGGGCGCAGATGGGCTGTCTTACTCTGGATGCGGTCCTGTGGTTCGGTTTTGCGGTGATCGTTTTCGTCACAACCACACGTCTGACCGCCCTGTCCGCCTCCAACTTCCAGATCGTTCTGGGCACGGACAGTGTGCTTCAGTGGTGGTTCCTGATCACCGCGCCTCTGGCGTTTGTCCTGATGATCGCCCGGGTGTTTGAAAACCTGGCCGACGACATCCGCAACTACCGCAGCGGCGCGCCGCTGATCAAACAAGCCGTGATCGGAGGAGACGTGTAATGACGGACGGGACCTGGGTCACGCTGATCTCGCTTGGGGTCACTTTTCTGTTCATGCTCGGCGTGCCGGTGCTGCTGGTCATCGGGTATTGGGTGATCGGCTGCTCCTTCGTGCTGGGGCTGACGCTCGACAACATGGGCGCCGAGCTTTTGAACGTGTTCAACAAGGGCTTTGCGCTTTTGGCCATGCCGCTGTTCATCCTGACCGGCGACCTGATCAACCAGTCGGGCATTGCCCGGCGCCTGAGCGATTTTGCCTATGCCTGTCTTGGCTGGATGCGCGGCGGTCTGGCGATGGCCTCGCTCGGCGCCTGCGGGCTGTTCGCCGCCATTTCAGGCTCCAATTCCGCGACCACCGCCACCATCGGCTCGATGCTGCATCCGGAAATGGTCAAAGGCGGCTATGATGAGCGGTTCTCGGCTGCCACCGCCGCCGCGGGCGGCACAGTCGGCATCATCATCCCGCCGTCGATCATCTTTATCGTCTACGGCTTCCTGATGAACCTGCCGATCTCTGACCTGTTCGTCGCGGGCATTCTGCCCGGCGCGATGATGGTTATCGGCATGCAGCTGGCCTGCTGGATTATCTGCCGCAAGAACGGCTGGGGCTTCCTGATCCCGCTGCAGCTGAACCGGGTTTTGAAAACCGCTTTCGGTGCCTGGCTCGGTTTCTTTGCCATCGGGCTGGTTCTGTGGGGCATCTACACCGGTAAGTTCTCACCCACCGAGGCGGCAGGCGTTACCGTCGGCTTCTGTGTTATCGCAGGTGTATTGTCCTGGGCCGTGACCAGGATCACAGGGGCCCGCAGCGGCAAGACATGGGAGGAGAAATCCTATGCCGAGATGCTGGTGGTCGAAGGCTTCACCATCCCGCAGATCCCGGGCATCGTGGTGCGTTCGGCCCAGATCACCGGTATTCTGGCGCCGCTCATCGCGATCTCCGTGGTGATGCAGCAGATCCTGTCTCTGTTGGGCGCGCAGCAGGTGATCGGCGGCTTCGTGACCTCTATGGGCGGCTACCACGCGGTGCTGTTCACCTCGATGGTGATCGTGTTCTTCTCCGGTATGGTGCTGGAAAGCCTGCCGGTGACAATCATCCTGGCGCCGATCCTGGCCCCCATCGCAGCCTCGGTCGGGGTCGACCCGATCCATTTCTCGGTGATCTTCCTGGTCGGTGCCTCCATCGGCTTTATAACCCCGCCTTACGGGCTGAACCTCTATGTCGCATCGGGTGTGACCGGTGTTCCGTATTTCCGCCTGCTTCGCTATACGGTCCCTTACCTTGCAGCGCTGATCGGCGTCTGGGTACTGGTCTCGCTGGTTCCTGAATTCGCCCTGATGCTGCTGCCCAACAAGTAGCGGTGAGGCGTCAATGGCAGCGGATACGCTGGACAAGAATGAGGGGCAGATCCCCACCAACCTGCGCCTTTTGGTGCTGCTGGAGGAGGTCGCCCGCCGCGGCGTCGCGGTCAAGCCAGCCGAGATGATCGAGGCCATGGGCCTGCCCAAGCCTACCGTTCACAGGCTGATGCAGACGGCGGAGGCGGAAGGCTTTTTGCAGCGGGATCTGGACGGGCGGGCCTATGGGCCCGGCCCCCGCCTGCGGAAGCTGGCACTCAACACCATTTCGTCTGAACACCTCCGTACCGCCCGGCTGAGCATCCTCAAGAGCGTTGCCGAGCAGTTGGGCGAAACCTGCAATCTTGCCACCCCCGACCGCGAGGGGATGACCTATCTGGACCGGGTGGAGACCAAATGGCCGTTGCGTATTCAGCTGCCGATCGGTACCCAGGTGCCCTTTCATTGCACCGCTAGCGGCAAGATGTACCTCTCGACCTTGAAGCAGAGCACGCTGCAGGCCGTTCTGCGCGCCCGCCCATTGGAAGCGGTGACCGGCAAGACCTGCACCGATCCGGACGCGCTCAGCACCGAATTGGGTGCTATTGCCGCACGTGGCTATTCTACCGATAACGAAGAGTTCATTGACGGCATGGTTGCAGTCGCGGTCCCCGTGCGAGACGCCCGCGACCGGCTGCTTGCGACGCTTTCGGTCCACGCTCCGGTGCAGCGGCGCAGCCTGGAGGAGCTGAAGGATTTCCTCCCATGCTTGCAGAAGGGGGCAAGTGAGCTGGGAAATTTGGCGTAGATCACGTTGGCGCTGAGCCCGGTTACCCGGCCGGTGCCAGGCGCATGGCCATTGATTTCCGCTTGCCGGGGGAGGCTGCCAGGCCCCTGCGCCTGGGTTACGACGGGTTGTCGATGCGGATGGCTTCCAAGTGTTCGGGCACCCGGGACGGGCGGCCCAGTTCGTGGGAAATGCGCCGCCGGAGTGTTTCGGCGGCTTCCGGTTCACCGTGCGTGAGGTAAGTCATGGCAGGCGCGGGACCGGATGCCATCCAGCGGACCAGCTCATCAGCGTCCGCGTGGCCCGATAAAGTTTCAAGCTGGGCGACTCTTGCCCGGATGACGCGGTCCTGCCCGAAGATGCGCAGGCGCCGCTCGCCCGCGGCCAGTGACGCGCCGCGGGTGCCGCCTGCCTGAAAACCCGAAAGCACGATCATGGTGCGCAGGCTGCCGCCGAAGTTCACCACGTGATGAAGGATGCGTCCGCCGGTGATCATGCCGCTGGCCGACAGGATGACCATCGGCCCCTCCAGGGTGTTCAGCTCTCTGGACTCGGCCACCGAATTGGTCCGGACCGGAAGCTGAAAGACGGCGGCGCAGTCCTGCTGGGGGATGCGGTGCTCGGCGCAGTGGCGGGTATAAATATCGGTGGCATCTGACGCCATCGGGCTGTCGAGGAACACCGGAACCCGCGGGATGCGGCCGGAGGCCATCAGGCGCGACAGGTGATATGTGATGCCCTGGGCGCGCCCGACCGCGAAGGCGGGGATCAGCACGATGCCTTTCTGCTTGAGGAACGGGGCCAGAATGCCTGCCAGCTCATCTTCGGGAGAGACGGGCGGGTGCAGGCGGTCGCCGTAGGTCGACTCGCAGACCAGCACATCGGCGCCGGGAAAGGGGGACGGCGGCGGCATCAGCGGGTCCCGGTCCTGGCCGAGGTCGCCGCTGAAATGCACAGTTTTGCCGTTGATGGTGATCCGGATCTGCGCGGCCCCCAGCAGATGGCCCGCGCGGATGAATTCGGCGCTCAGGCCGCCGCCAAGGTCCAGCGGAACCCCGAAGGGATGCGTCTTGAACCGGCGCAGGGCGGCGCGGGCGTCCTGTTCGGAATAAAGCGGGCGGGGCCGTTTGTGCCGGGAATAGCCCTTGCGGCGGGCGTGCTGGGCCTCCTCCTCCTGCAGGCGGCCGCTGTCGGGGAGCAGCAGCCCGCACAGGTCGCGGGTGGGCGGGGTGCAATAGACCGGCGCCCGGCAGCCCGAGCGGATCAGTGCTGGGAGGTAGCCGGAATGGTCCAGGTGGGCATGTGTCAGCAGAACGGCGGTGATGGAGCCCGGGCGGACCGGGAATGGTTTGCGGTTGCGCCGCCTGAGGTGCTTATAACCCTGGTACAGTCCGCAATCGACCAGCACACGGTGCTTTCCGGCCTCGATCAGGTAGCGGGAGCCGGTGACGGTTCCGGTGGCCCCAAGGAAACGCAGCCTGGCACTGCTTGGCGGCGGCATGGCATTCTCCTGTATGGCATTCTCCTGTCTTGCCGGCGCTTATCTGGAGTACAGAACCGGCAGTTTGGCATGTGCAAGCAGTTCGCGCGTGGCGGCGCCGATCACGAAGTCATATGCCCAGGAATGCCCGAAGGCGCCGGCGGCCAGCATGTCGGCCCCGCATTCCACCGCCACCTTGAGCAGCATGGAGCCGGTGTCCGGAGTAGTCCGCTCGCGGTCAATCAGCGTCACCGGATGCCCGTGCCGGTCAAAGGCCGCCGCCATGTCCTCGCGGCAGGCGAGCCCGTCGCTGCCGTCGCCGATGCGGAGGATCGAAATACTGGCACCGGGCTGCGCCAGGGCGCGGGCATCGTGGGCCGCGCGGACGGCTTCGCGGGTGTTGCTCCAGCCGATCAGGATGTTCGCGCCAATGGGCGCCGGGTCCCAGCCTTGGGGAATGATCAGGACCGGGCGTCCCGAGCGGCGGATCAGCTGCTCTTGCAGCTGGCGGTGGCTGTACCTGGCGCCCTCCGGCGGGCACTGCCCGGCCAGTACAAGGTCCGCGGCGGCCACATTGTCGAGCAGGAAATCCTCGGCGCTTTGGCTGCCCAGCGGCTGCTGCCTGAGATCAGACAGGAAATCCCTCCCAGTCACAGCAGCCTGAAAGGTTTCTGCGATGGCCTGTGCTTCCTGCTGCTGCCAATCGGGGATATACGCCGCGCCATAGCTCACAAGACCGCCTTCGGTGCCGGCAAAGGGCACCTGGGCCTCCAGGGGCAGCACGCCGGTCAGATGCGCACCGGCGCGGCTGGCCATATCGGCGGCCGCGGGGATGAGCCGCTGCGCTTCCTCCGCCGAAAAGAGCGCAACCGCCAGGGACTTGATAGTCATCGGAAAACTCCTTGATGTATGTTCGGTCTTACCGATGCGGGAAGTTTGGCCGGTCGGTGTTGTAGTGGGCAGAAAGGTAGTCGAGGATGATCCCGCGCTCAGCAGGGTCCAGTTCAGGCATGCCCTGCTCTTCGGTCATCCAGTCCAGCAGATCCGCCCAGCCCTCGCGGGTCTTGCCCTGCTGGGCGATGATCATTTCGGAATGACAGGCGGTGCAGGCGTAGTAGGTCTCCTCTGCCCCCTCTGCCACGACCAGCTGGCCGAATTCACTGTCCTCCGGCGCTTGGGCCTGTGCCTGCGCTAGCGTGCCGCACAAGGCGGCACAGGCGGCTGCAAGCCTGAGCCGCGCCGGACGGGCCGCGGTGCCTGATGCCAGCCGCCGCGGCATCAGCTGACGCGCAGGCCGATGCGGTGCATCCGGTTGTTCAGATACCCCTTCGGATTCCAGTCGATGGCAAACCGCTGCATTTCGCCTTCGCTGTCGGTGGCGCGGGCCCAGATCTCGTAATAGCCGGCCACCGGGAAGCGCACCGTTGCGCGCCAGTTCTGCCAGGCGCCGTCGTTGGCCGGCGGGTCGAGCTCCGCCGCCTGCCAGCTGGCCCCGAAGTCGTAGGAGATATCCAGCCGGTCCACCGTGCGGTCGCCGGACCAGGCGTGGCCGCGCACCTCGGTTTCCATGCCGGACGCGGCGCCGTTGGCGGGGAAGGTGATCAGCGATTTCACCGGCATCCGCTCGATGATGCGGAAATCCTCTTTGGGCACATCGTCGCCCGGCGCCACCGGGTAGGCGGGCACACGGTAGGAGGTGCCGGTCATCTTGGGGCCATCGTGAACCTGGTCGCGCAGCTCGATCCGGGTCAGCCATTTCTGCGAGCAGGAGCCGGGCCAGCCCGGCACCACCAGCCGCAGCGGCGCGCCGTTCATCGGGTGGAGATCGGCGCCGTTCATCTGAAAGGCAATCAGCACAGTGTCCGTCAGCGCCTTGGCAATGGGCAGCCCGCGCGAGATAGGCAGCTTGTCGGGGTCCCCCGACAGATGCCCGTCCGCCCCGTAATGCGCGGTATAGACCACGTTGTCCTGAACCCCCGCCGCCTGCAGCACGTCGCGAAGCCGCACCCCCGTCCATTCCGAGCAAGCCACGGCGCCATAGGTCCACTGGTTACCGCTGGCGGGCGGGTCGAAGAAGGCGCGCCCGTTACCGCCGCATTCCAGAGCCAGCGCCAGCGTGACCACCTCGAAGCGGTCCTGGAGATCCGCAATGGACAGCTCCAGCGGTCTGTCCGTGAAGCCGTCGACCGTGAGCATCCAGCCCTCTGCGCTGGTGTCATCTGGGGCCAGCCCGTTGTTGCGGATAAAGTGCCGCACCGTCGGGGTCACCGGGTCATCCAGCAGTTCCGGCGGGGTTTCGGCATTCAGCGGCCGGTCGTTCAGCAGCGTCAGCCCGTCCTTGCCAGCCAAGCCGTTTTCGCTGGCCATTGCGGCAGGGAAGAAACCATGCGGCAGGTTCCGGTGAAACGGAATCGCCATGCCTGCGGCAGCGCCCAGGCTGGCCAGGCCTGCGGTCTTCAGGAACCGGCGGCGGCCAGCTTCAGTGGCAGCCTCCCGTTCTGCGGCAGCGGGTTTCAGATTGTCGTTCGACGCCATGATTGCATTCCCCTTACTCGCGCTGCTGCCAGCCAGTCCGCCTGCATTGGATACATGCAGGGCGGTTTTCGGGGCAGCATCGGTCAGTCCTTGCGGCAGGATCCGGAAAACGGCGTCACGCGTGAGCGAGCCGCCGCCGCCGGAGCCGAATGCAGCCATTTGACCATGTGCCTGCGCCTTGCGCATTGACGGCGGTTAAGGCGCGGCGCGCGGCAGCGCAGTCCGAAATCCATCAGCTTGTCCGCGTGTTCCGCGCCTGCTGGGAGAATGGGCGGTCGGTGCCGCGCAGCGGTTGCAGCTGGGCCTTTTCCTGGCTCGAATGAGTCCAGCAATACAGAATAGGTCCGGCGGGTCATGCAAAAGGCTGTTCTCTCGACAAAGCACCGGAAAGCGACAATAGTCCAATACCGCCCCCATCGAATAGCGGCAGGTATGACAGATACAGATCTAGCAAGGCTGGCCGACCCGCTCGGGCAAGCAAGCATCCTCATCGTGGACGATGAGCCGGGGATGCGCAATTTCCTCGTGAAAACCCTGCGCCCTCTGTGCCAGCTGGTGGATGAAGCCGAAAACACCGAAGCCGCCGCCGCCCTGCTCAATACGCGGCAATATGATGTGATGATCCTCGACAATATCATGCCGGGCCAGAAAGGCTTGGACTGGCTGGAGGAGCAGCGGCGGGAGGGCGGCTTTACCGATACCATCCTGATCACCGCCTACGCCGATCTGCAGACTGCGATTGACGCTTTGCGGGCCGGGGCATCGGATTTCGTTTTGAAGCCCTTCCGCTCGAACCAGATCCTCAATGCACTGCGCCGCTGCATCGAGACGGCCCGTCTGAAGCGCGAGAATATGCTGCTGCGGCGGGAACTGGAAACCGCCAGTCCTGGACGCCGCCGCCGCCGCGAGCTGGTCGGGGCTTCGCCCGCCGTTGGCCAGGTGCGCGCCTTGCTGGACCGGGTGGCCCAGGTGTCTACCCCGGTGCTGATCACCGGCGCTTCGGGCACCGGCAAGGAGGTTGCCGCGCGCCACCTGCATGCGCGCTCCAGTCGCGCCGGGGCGCCTTTTGTGCCGGTTCAATGCGGCGCCATTCCAGCGGATGTCATCGAATATGAGCTGTTCGGCCATGCGCCCGGCGCCTTCCCCGGTGCGCCGGCAGGGCGCGAGGGCCTGCTGGCCTCGGCGCAGGGCGGCACGGTTTTTCTCGATGAAATCGGGGAGCTAAGTTCTTCGGCGCAAACTGCGCTGCTGAGGGTGCTGGAGGACGGCCGCATCCGGCCGATCGGCACGGAGCGGACGATTCAGCTCGATGTCCGCTTTGTGATGAGTTCCAGCCGCGCGCTGGACGAGGCGGTGGCGGCGGGCACTTTCCGCGAGGATCTGCTGTTCCGCATCAATGTGATCGAAGTGGCAATGCCGCCGCTGCGTGAGCGCGGCACCGACATTGTTGAGCTAGCAGAGCTGTTCCTGGCCGAAATCGCACCCCAATTGCAAATGCCGCCGCTGGAGCTGTCTGCAAACGTCAAATCCGCGCTGCTGCGCCATGACTGGCCGGGCAACATCCGCGAGCTGCGCAATTTTGTGGAGCGATCGCTGATCTTCGGCAGCTTTTCCCTGGACACGCTGGCCCCGCCCCGTCCCGCTGCCGACATCCTGCCGCTGGAAGAGGTCGAGCGACGTGAGATCCTGCACGCTCTGGAGGCCGCTGGCGGCAACCGCAGCGAGGCGGCGCGGCGGCTGGGTGTCTCGCGCAAGACCATTGACCGCAAATGCGCGGCTTGGGGGCTTTAGCCGGTGCGAGGGCTGCGTTTGCCCATGCGGTCGGTCCGGGTCCGGTTGCTGCTGATCGCGCTGCTGCCGATGCTGGTGCTGATGCCGCTGCTTCTGGGCATTGCCACCTGGCGCTGGTCGGAAAAGACCGACGGCCTGCTGATCAGCAAGGTGAACGGTGATCTGACCATTGCCGACCAGTATCTGGCCAGGCTGACCGCCACCTCGGGCGAGCTGCTGGATGCGGTGGCGCAATCGGTCCGTTTCCGCAACGCTTTCGCGGCGGGGAACTCCGCAGATTTCCTGGTGCAGGAACAGGCCCGGCTTGGGCTCGACTTTCTGTATATTGCCGGACCTGACGGCCATGCCGCTTTTTCTCCCGCAGATTGGCCCGTCATCCGCGGCGCATTGCAGGGCCAGTGGCAAAGCGCGGTCGACATTCTGGACGCGGCCCAGCTGGACGCTCTGTCCCCCGGCCTCGCCGGTCGCGCTGCCATCCCGCTGGTGGCGACCGAAGCAGCTGTGCCCACAGACCGCACCGCCGAAACCCGCGGCATGATCATCCACTCCGCTGCCCCGGTGACCCTGCCGGACGGCCGGAAGGCGGTTCTGGTGGGCGGGCGGCTGCTGAACCGCAACCTGGATTTCATCGACACCATCAACGCGCTGGTCTACCGCGAACAAAGCCTGCCGGAGGGCAGCCAGGGAACCGCCACGCTGTTTCTGGAGGACGTGCGGATCTCCACAAATGTGCGGCTCTTTGAAAACGTGCGTGCGCTTGGCACCCGGGTCTCGGCCGAGGTGCGCGGCCAGGTGCTGGGGCGCGGCGATGTATGGCTGGACCGGGCCTTTGTGGTGAACGACTGGTATATCTCCGCCTATGAACCGATTCTGGACAGCCGCGGCAACCGGGCAGGGATGCTCTATGTCGGTTTTCTGGAAACTCCCTTCCGCCAGGCCAAGCGCAGCACGGTATTGACGCTCGGCGGGGCCTTCCTGCTGATCGCGGCGCTGTCGGTGCCGATATTCCTGCGGTGGGCGGGGCGCATCTTCCGCCCGCTTGAGGGCATGACCCAGACCATCGCCAGGGTTGAGCAAGGCGATCTGGCCGCCCGCAACCGCCCGCAGGAGGACGGCGGCGAGATTGCTCGTGTGGCAGCGCATCTGGACAGCTTGCTGGATCAGGTGCAGGAGCGCGACCAGCAATTGCGCGGTTGGGGGGAAAGCCTGGAGGCCAAAGTCGAGGAGCGCACCGCGGATCTGCGCGAGGCAAACCAGCGGCTGGAGCGGACCACCGAACGGCTGATCGTTTCGGAGAAACTCGCTGCGGTTGGCGAGATCACGGCCTCGGTTGCGCATGAGATCAACAACCCGGTTGCGGTGATCCAGGGCAACCTGGATCTGGCCCGGACGGTGCTGGGCAGCCACGCGGAGCCGGTCGAGGAGGAATTCCGGCTGATCGACGATCAGGTCTACCGTATCGGCGTGATTGTCTCCAAGCTGCTGCAATTCGCCCGGCCCGAAGAATACTCCGGCGCAGCCGGGCTGATTTCCCCGGCCGAAGTGGTGGCTGACTGCCTGGTGCTGACCCGCCATCAGATCGAGGCCACCGGGATCGAGGCAGAGGCGCATCTGGCCAGTACCGGCCAGGTCAGGATATCGCGCACGGAATTGCAGCAGGTGATCGTCAATCTCATCCTGAATGCGGTGCAGGCGATGCCCGGGGGCGGCCGCCTCACCCTGACCGCCGAAGATGCACCGGACGGCGTGCTGCTGACCGCCGAGGATACCGGCACCGGCATCCCCGCGGACCTGCTGAACCGCATCTTCGGCCCGTTCTTCACCACTAAGCAGGCGCGAGGCACCGGGCTGGGCTTGTCGATCAGCCATCAACTGGTGAGTCGCGCCGGCGGCCGCATCACCGTGCAGTCAGAGCCGGGGCAGGGCACCCGGTTCGAAATTTTTCTTCCCGCGCCTGCCAGCGCCTGATCCGGACAAATTGGCGCAAATGCGCAGGTCCCGGCTCCCGGGTGCGGACAGATTGTCCCGCAACCGTCTGAAGACGTCTGGCGAGACGGACAAATTGACGCGATAAGCTATTGTTATTGCTAAATTATTCGTTTGACAGCTGGGTGATCTCTCCGCCTTTGTCAAGCTACGGCACATTGCCGCGGGCCATTCAGGGCGGCCGCAATAGGAGGTTGCAGCCGCCGGAACAGCACTAGGGAGGACACCACATGAGTACGCCATCATCCGGCGGGCTGAGCTTTCTGCACAAGGAGCACATCACCGCCGAACCAGGTTTCAACCGCTGGCGGGTGCCGCCGGCATCCATCGCTATCCATCTTTGTATCGGCTCGGTTTATGCCTGGTCGGTGTTCAACCCGCCGCTGACCCGCGAGCTGGGGGTGGTGGCCTCCAGCGCCGATGACTGGAGTCTGGGCTCCGTTGTCTGGATCTTTTCGGTCGCCATCGTCTGCCTCGGTCTGGCCGCCGCATTTGCGGGCAAATGGCTGGAGGAAGTCGGCCCGCGCATGGTGGGCGTTGTGGCAGCCCTGCTGTGGGGCGGCGGCTTCATCGTCGGCTCGTTCGGCATTTCCAGCCATCAGCTGTGGCTGGTCTATCTGGGCTACGGCGTGCTTGGCGGCTGCGGGCTGGGACTGGGCTATGTCTCTCCGGTATCAACGCTGATCCGCTGGTTCCCCGACCGGCGCGGCATGGCGACGGGCATGGCCATCATGGGCTTTGGCGGCGGCGCGATGATCGCCGCTCCGGTCAAGGGCTGGCTGCTGGACCTCTATGCAACTGCGCCGACCTATCTTGGCGCCAGGGATGCGGTGCAGACCGTGGTCGAAAACGGCCGGGTCTTTGCCGAAACCGCACAAGGCAAGATCGAGGTGGTGATCGCCAGCGCGGCGCAGGCTGCCGAGTTCGGCGGCGAGGCCGGCGCCTATGTGGTGGGCACCGGCAATACCGGCGCGGCACAGACCTTCATGACCCTGGGCATCGTGTATTTCGTGGTGATGATCCTGGCCGCCTTCCAGTACCGGGTTCCTGCCAAGGACTGGAAGCCTGAAGGCTGGGAACCGAAACCCGCCGCATCCGGGCTGGTGACGCAGAACGACGTGCATATCGACCAGGCGCTGAAGACGCCGCAATTCTGGCAGCTGTGGGTGATGCTGTGTTTCAACGTGACCGCAGGCATAGGCGTGATCGGAGTCGCAAAGACGATGATGTCCGAGATCTTCGGCTCGGTGATGCCGCTGGTGGCAACCGCCGCCTTCGCCTCGACCTATGTGCTGATGATTTCGGTCTTCAACATGGTCGGGCGGTTCTTCTGGGCGTCTGCCTCGGATTACATCGGGCGCAAGGCAACCTACATGTGCTTCTTCGTGCTGGGCACTGCGCTCTACCTGTCGATCCCGTATTTCGCTTCTGCCGCTGCGGCCAACCCGTCGCTGGTCTATCTGATGGGCTTCTACCTGGCGACGATGCTGATCTTCTCGATGTATGGCGGCGGTTTCGCCACGATCCCGGCTTACCTTGCCGACATGTTCGGCACCATGCATGTCGGCGGCATTCACGGCCGCCTGCTGACCGCCTGGTCGACCGCGGGCGTGCTGGGGCCTCTGGCGATTACCTCGTTGCGGCAGATGTCGGTTAACAGCGCGGTCCAGGACCTGGCTGCTAAAGTGGATCCGGCCGCCTTTGCCGCGAAGTTCGGCGCGCCTGTTGCGCAGCTTGACCAGCTGGTGGTGGCCAAGACCGTGACCATCGCCAAGCTGATGGAAATCGCACCGGCCGGCACCGTGGATCCGACGCCCAGCCTCTACAATACAACAATGTATTGCATGGCGGCTCTGCTGGCGGTGGCCTTCTTTGCCAACCTCTTCATGCGACCGGTGAAAGAGCATCACTACCATGACGAGCCGGAGCTTCAGGCTGTTCCGGGGGAATAAAGCGATTTGACGGGGCGCCACGGGCGCCCCGTTTGCAACTGCTGTTCACATTCCCGGTAAAGAGTTCGGGACACGTGCGCAGGATCACGGATTGGACGCATGGTCTGTTGCCGCCGGGATGATCAAGCCCGCTGGAGCGGCCGGTTAGCCGGGCCATGCTGATAGGTCCTGCCCGGTAACCTCCCCCTTGGCTTCAAGGTTTAAGCTTCAGTTTGCACGACAGGTCACGACGGATTGCACTGGAAAACCATGCCATAGCAGCAGCTGGCAGGCGTGAAGCGTCATGCTGCAGAACTCAAATTAAGGGTCCCGAGCCCAACCGAATTCGCTTTCCGAAGCATTTCGTTCTTTTGTGCGTTTTAGGGGTTGCGACTCTTCGGCGCTCGCCATAGAACACCCCTCACCGGCGGCGCTGAGGCGCTGACGGTCACCACCGAGGGT
>NZ_CEYXRG010000008.1:0-165803 GCF_982940295.1 Leisingera sp. | reverse complement strand
CCCCCCCCCCCCCCCCCCCCCCCCCCCCCCCCCCCCCCCCCCCCCCCCCCTGCCGTTCAATGTCAGCGCGTCGGCACCGGTGTTTCGCCGCGGTAATCATAAAACCCGCGCTGGGTCTTGCGGCCCAGCCAGCCTGCCTCGACGTATTTGGTCAGCAGCGGGCAGGGGCGGTACTTGGTATCTGCCAGCCCGTCATGCAGAACATTCATGATCGCCAGGCAGGTATCCAGGCCGATGAAGTCCGCCAGCTCAAGCGGACCCATCGGGTGGTTGGCACCCAGCTTCATCGATTCGTCGATCGACTTCACCGACCCCACGCCCTCATACAGCGTGTAGACCGCTTCGTTGATCATTGGCATCAGGATGCGGTTGACGATGAAAGCCGGGAAATCCTCGGCGCTGGCCGAGGTCTTGCCCAGCCGGGCCACCACTTCCTGGCAGGCGTTGAACGTCGGCTCGTCGGTGGCGATCCCGCGGATCAGCTCCACCAGCTGCATCACCGGCACCGGGTTCATGAAGTGGAACCCCATGAAACGCTCGGGGCGGTCGGTGCGGCTGGCCAAACGTGTGATCGAGATGGACGAGGTGTTGGAGGTCAGGATCGTGTGCGGCTTCAGATGCGGCTGCAGATCCTCGAAAATTGCCTGCTTGACGGTTTCCCGCTCGGTGGCAGCCTCGATCACCAGATCGGTTGCCCCGACTTCAGCCAGCGTTAAAGACGGCACGATCCGCGCCAGCGCCGCCTTCACGTCGTTCTCGGCGATCTTCCCCTTGCTGGCCTGGCGGGCCATGTTCCTTTGGATCAGGCTCAGCGCGCTGTCGAGCGCCTGCTGGCTGACGTCATTCAGAACGACATCATACCCTGCCAGCGCCATAACATGGGCAATGCCATTGCCCATCTGCCCGGCGCCGATCACACCAACCTTCTGAATTTCCATGCCTCAGGCTCCTGAAATATCTGCCGCAACCTTACTGGCCCGGGAAGGGCAGGCACAAGAGCAGCTTGCGTGGATTTGAGGCAAATTCTCGCTTTAGGGAAATTGCAATGGTTCGCCCTCAGAGTGAGTCTCGGGTGAAAAATTGGTGGTGAAATGAGCTATGAACTCAAAAGCGCGGGGGCGCTTTCGGGGGAACCATGCAGATATGGGAAATCCCGGCTGCTGGTGCGGGGGCCGCACCGGTCCTTGGACGAGCCTTATGTTGCTTTCCTCGGTGGAACCGAAGTTTACGGGCGATTCGTTGAATTTCCCTTTGTCGACTCCTTGCAGGGGCGGCTTGGTGTGAATTGCGTCAATCTGGGCAGTGTAAACGCCGGGCTGGACAGTTTCGTGCAGGATGACACCCTGATCGGACTTGCCAGGGACGCGCGGGTCACGGTGTTGCAGATGCTGGGGGCGCAGAACATCTCGAACCCGTATTACCGGGTGCATCCGCGCCGCAATGACCGCTTCCTGCAAGCGCAGCCGGCGCTCAAGACGCTTTATCCGGAAGTGGATTTTACCGAATTCCATTTCAACAAGCACCTTCTTTGCACGCTCCGGGATATCTCTGGACAGCGGTTCGAACAGGTGCGTGAACAACTGCAGCGCAGCTGGGTGGAGCGGATGAGCGGCCTGATCAAGGCGCTGGATGGCCAGGTGCTGTTGCTGTGGCTGCGCTATCATCTGGATGCGGATGCCGGTTTCCCGGAAGAGCCCGTGCTTGTGGACCGTTCGATGGCCGATGCTCTGCGCCCCAAGGTGCAGGGAATCGTGGAGTTCCGGGCGCAATCGGCAGCCGCTGCCAGGGATATCGCCGGTATGGTGTTCGGCCAGATGGAGCTGCCGGCAGCGCGTCACATGATAGGCCCCAACGAGCATCTGCGCATTGCCGAGGCGCTTGCCGCCTATCTGCAGCCAATGCTGCAGGACGAATAACACCAGTCCCCGGAACGGAAAAAGGCCCGCCGGTTGGCGGGCCTTCCTGTTTAGTCAGCTGTCCAGCCGGGCTTAGCCCAGCTTTTCGGTCAGGGCCGGGACGGCTTCGAACAGATCGGCAACCAGGCCGAAGTCAGCAACCTGGAAGATCGGTGCTTCTTCGTCTTTGTTGATCGCCACGATGACCTTGGAGTCCTTCATGCCGGCCAGGTGCTGGATCGCGCCGGAGATGCCGATGGCGACATACAGGTCCGGGGCAACAACCTTGCCGGTCTGGCCAACCTGCCAGTCGTTCGGGGCATAGCCCGAGTCGACGGCGGCGCGGGATGCGCCAACAGCGGCGCCCAGCTTGTCGGCCAGGGTCTCGATCAGTTTGAAGTCTTCCTCGGAGCCAACACCGCGGCCGCCGGAGACAACGATGCCGGCAGAGGTCAGCTCGGGACGGTCGCTTGCGGCAACCTTGTCTTCGACCCACTCGGACAGGCCCGGGTTGTCGGCGGCAGAGATGGTCTCAACCGAAGCCGAGCCGCCTTCGCCGGCCGCGTCGAAGGACGCGGTGCGGAAGGAGACGACTTTCTTGGCGTCGCTGGACTTTACGGTCTGGATCGCGTTGCCGGCATAGATCGGGCGCTCGAAGGTGTTGCCGTCGACAACGCCGGAAACGTCCGAGATCACCATCACGTCCAGCAGCGCAGCAACGCGCGGCAGAACGTTCTTGGCGTCAGTGGTGGCCGGAGCAACAATGTGCTCATAGTCGGAGGCCAGGCCAGCGATCAGCGCCGCGGTCGGCTCCGCCAGGCGGTGGCCCAGCGATGCGTCCTCGGCGACCAGCACCTTGGCTACACCAGCTATCTTGGCAGCTTCTTCGCCAGCCGCAGCAGCGGAGGCGCCGGCGGCCAGAACGGTCACGTCGCCCAGCTTGGAGGCTGCAGCCACGGCTTTGGCGGTTGCGTCCAGCGCCAGCGCGCCGTCGGTCACTTCAGCAAGGAGAAGAACAGCCATTACACAGCCCCCGCTTCTTTGAGTTTCTCAACCAGCTCGTCAACCGAACCGACCACGATGCCTGCGGCGCGTGCCGGCGGCTCTTCGGTTTTGACGATTTCCAGGCGCGGGGAGACGTCGACGCCGTAGTCGGCGGCGGTTTTCTCGTCCAGCGGCTTTTTCTTCGCCTTCATGATGTTCGGCAGCGACGCATAGCGCGGCTCGTTCAGGCGCAGGTCCACGGTGATGATGGCGGGCATCTTCACGGAAATGGTTTGCAGGCCGCCGTCGACTTCGCGGGTAACCTTTGCGGACTCGCCTTCGATGTCCAGTTCAGAGGCGAAGGTGCCCTGGGACCAGCCCAGCAGCGCCGACAGCATCTGGCCGGTTGCGTTCATGTCGTTGTCAATCGCCTGCTTGCCGCAGAGCACGATGCCGGGCTGCTCTTCCTCGACCACTTTGGCCAGGATCTTGGCAACCGCAAGCGGCTCGATGTCGGTGTGCACGTCGTCGGCTGCAACCACCAGGATGGCGCGGTCTGCGCCCATGGCCAGCGCGGTGCGCAGCGTTTCCTGGGCCTGCTTCACGCCGATCGAAACCGCAACGACCTCGTCCGCCTTCCCGGCTTCCTTCAGGCGGATGGCTTCTTCAACAGCGATTTCGTCGAAGGGGTTCATCGACATTTTGACGTTGGCGAGATCGACACCGCTGCCGTCCGCTTTGACGCGGACTTTCACGTTGTAGTCAATCACGCGTTTGACAGGCACAAGTACCTTCATTTTGCGTTCTCTCCTTAACAAACGGCAAGCCGCCTCAGGGCGACTCCCCCTCTATGCTCTCGCAGCGTTGATACCGGCTGGTGTGCGCCTGCAACAGGGCAAAATCGTCACGTTAGCGCACGCCGACGTCGCGTTTGCTCATTTGGAACATCATTTTTGCAAGAATGTTTCCGGTGGGAAATCCGCCTGCCGCGACGGCAAGGTGCCGTTGCCGCGGATGACGCGTTTAGCGCCGGATTCGCAAAAATCCGGCGCTAAACGGCGAATCAGAGCGGGGCAGGGGGCTCAGCGGTTGGCGCCGGGCACCCACAAAACGTCGTCCTTGCCACCGTTATTGGCGGTGCGGGCGGCCACAAAGAACCAGTCGGACAGGCGGTTCAGGTATTTCACCGCTGCCGGGTTCACGTCCTCGGTCGTACTCAGGTCCGTGGCCAGCCGCTCAGCGCGGCGGGCGACGGTGCGGCAGACATGCAAATGCGCCGCCAGCTTGGACCCGCCCGGCAGGATGAAGCTGCGCAGCGCCTCCAGATCCTTGTTCATGGTGTCGATTTCGGCCTCCAGCCGCTCGACTTGCGCCACCGCCACCCGCAGCGGCGGATATTCGGCCTCGGCGTCCTTCTCCATTTCCGGCCGGCACAGATCGGCTCCCAGATCGAACAAATCGTTCTGAATGCGCGCCAGTGCCGCGTCCATCTCGCCTTCGGCTTCCAGCCGGGCAACACCGACAAAGGAGTTCAGCTCATCCGAAGTGCCATATGCATTCACGCGGGCCGAGTGTTTGGCCACGCGCTCGCCGTTGCCCAGGGCGGTTTCGCCCTTGTCGCCGGTGCGGGTGTAGATTTTGTTCAGAACGACCATCGTCAATTATCCTCCCTGGCTGCGCAGGTAGACGTAGGACAGCAAGAGCACCACTGCAATGAATTGAAACAGGATGCGCAGGCGCATCATCTTGTTTGCGTTCCGGCGGTTAAACTCGCCGCCCTTGCCAAAGCCGCCAATGCCGATGACCAGTGCCACAACCACAGCCGCCACGGCTGCCAGTGCCAGATAATACAGCGGATCGCTCATTCTGTCCCCCAAGCGTATCAATTCTGTTGGACCCATCTACCCCGCGTGCAAGACGAAGGCGACCGCGAATCCGCTATCCGAGCCGCACCAGGATGCGGTCAATTGCCCTTGTGCTGAGGATGCGGCGCAGGACCCCGGCGATATGGGTTGGGGTGGTGACATAGTAGCGGGCGCGCGGGCGGCGGGATTCGCAGGCGTGTGCCAGTTTCGCGGTCACGGCGGAGGCCGGCAGCTCAAACCGGTCCGGGCCGCTGTTCTCATATAGCCGCTTCAACAGGCGCGTCTCGTAAAGCTCGCGCAGCGGCGAGGCCTTCCAGTCGATAAAACGCTCAAAATAGGGAATCGACTTCTCCCGGATCTTCGACGTCACCGGCCCCGGCTCGATCAGCACCATGTGGATGCCCGACCCCTTCAGTTCGACCCGCAGCGTGTCAGTCAGACCTTCCAGCGCGTATTTCGTGGCTACATAGGCTCCGCGCCACGGAAAGGATACAAACCCCAGGATCGAGGAATTCTGCACTATCCGTCCGTGCCCCTGCTTGCGCATCACCGGGATCACTTGCCGGGTCAGCTCGTGCCAGCCGAAGAAATTGGCCTCGAAAATCGTGCGCAGCGCTTCGGTGGGCAGGTCCTCGACCGCGCCAGGCAGCCCATGCGCTCCGTTGTTGAACAGCGCGTCCAGGGTGCCGCCGGTGGCCTCCAGCACCTCTTCCAGGCCGGATTCGATGCTGGCCGGGTCGGTGTAATCAATGCGCGGGCTTTCAAATCCTTCAGCGCGCATCCGTTCGCAATCACGCCGCTGGCGGCAGGAGGCAAACACCCGCCATCCCCGCTCCCGCATTCCCCGCGCCGCATCCAGGCCGATTCCTGAGGAACAGCCGGTAATCAGGATGGTTTTTTTCATGTGGAACGCCTCTTGACCCGGTTTGCCCGGGGCCAGTTATGGGCGTTTCTTGCTCACCAGGGAAGCGGCAATCCAGCCGACGCGGCCCTTCTCTGGCGCGCGCAGGTGCAGCCAGCCAGTGCCGGAATCCTCTATCACGATGACTTCGTCACCTGCCAGAAGCCGGGTGATCACCGGATAGTTAGTGCCTGGCCCCTGCCGCATGTTCACCCGCGACGCGCGGATACTGCGGCGGTCGATAACCGGTTCCGGAGCAGGCTCTGCCGCGGCGGCGGAGGCCGCCGCTGACGTGGAGGCGGGCGTCGCAGTGATCGAGGCTAGGCCGCCATCCAGGGATGCGAGCTGCAAAGTGCCGCCTCCGGAGCCGACCGAGAATGCAGCTTGGGTGGAGGTCAGAACACTGGACGCACTGGCAAGCTGAGCGGCCGCCACGCGCTGACGCAGCGCCGGATCAGCCTTGGGCCGCACCGGCGTTTCTGCCTGTGTCCGGCGCGTCAGAACAGGCTGAGCCGTCAGAGACGCGGCGGTAATTCTGACAGGTTCGGATTTACGGGCATCGGGTTTAGCGTCAGCCACGGGCTCGGGCCGTTGCGGCGGTTCAAAGTCCGCCCCTCCGCTCAGCTCATAAAATCCCCATCCCAGAAAAGCGAAGGACAACATAACAAATCGCGACATAACCCGGTCCCCCCAGACCAAAAATAGACAGGCAAATCCAATGACCCGCAAAAGGCCGCTGCCCTGGTTGCAAGAGTTTGGAAAGTAACGCGCGGCGCGGCTGCCTGGTTCCATTTTATCTAGGGCAAGTTGACGGACAGGAAACAGGGGAGACTCTTCTGTCTTCTCCCCGCGCCTGGCTGGCAGCGGGCGAAGCTGTGCGAAATTCGCGCACGCCCGCTTTACCAATTCCGGCGCCGGCAGTATCACGATTTCATGACCGACCTGGTAGAAGATCCCGACATGCCCTCCGCCCCCGAACAAGGCGAAATCCTGGAACCGCTGCGCCGCGCCATTGGCGAGCGCTATCTGACCTATGCGCTCAGCACGATTATGCACCGGGCGCTGCCCGATGCCCGCGACGGCCTGAAACCTGTGCACAGGCGGATCCTTTACGCGATGAACCGCCTGCGGCTCAGCTCCAGCGGCGGCTTCCTGAAGTCGGCCAAGATTTCCGGCGATACCATGGGCGACTTCCACCCCCACGGCGATGCCGCGATCTATGACGCGATGGCGCGCCTGGCGCAGGACTTCAACGTCCGCTACCCGCTGGTCGACGGCCAGGGCAACTTCGGCAACATCGACGGCGACAACCCTGCGGCCTCCCGCTACACCGAAGCGCGGATGACCTTCGTGGCCGAGGCGATGCTGGAAGGGCTGAACGAGGATTCGGTCGATTTCCGCGACAACTACGACGGCCGCCTGACCGAACCGGCGGTGCTGCCCGCCACCTTCCCGAACATCCTGGCAAACGGTGCGGCCGGCATTGCGGTGGGCATGGCCACCAACATCCCGCCCCACAACATTGCTGAGCTGATCGACGCCTGCCTGCATCTGATCAAGACCCCGGATGCTCGCGACGACACCCTGCTGAACTATGTGCCGGGGCCCGATTTCCCCACCGGCGGTATTATCGTCGAGCCCAAGGAAAACATCGCCAAGGCCTACAGCACTGGCCGCGGCTCCTTCCGCCTGCGCTGCAAGCATGAGGTCGAGGACCTGGGCCGCGGCCAGTGGCAGATCGTCGTCACCGAGATCCCCTATCAGGTTCAGAAGTCCAAGCTGATCGAGAAGATCGCCGAACTGATCCAGACCAAGAAGGTGCCGATCCTCGCAGATGTGCGCGACGAATCGGCGGACGACATCCGCATCATCCTCGAACCCAAGTCCAAGAACGTGGACCCCGAGGTTCTGATGAACATGATGTTCCGCAACTCGGACCTGGAAATCCGATTCAGCCTCAACATGAACGTGCTGATCGACGGCGTAACCCCCAAGGTCTGCTCGATGAAGGAGGTGCTGCGCGCCTTCCTCGACCACCGCCGCGACGTGCTGCAGCGCCGCTCCCGCCACCGGATGGAAAAGATCGACCACCGGCTGGAGGTCTTGGAGGGCTTTATCATCGCCTTCCTGAACCTCGATCGGGTGATCGACATCATCCGTTATGACGAGGACCCCAAGGCCGCCCTGATCCGCGAGGACTGGAGCAAGGACCACCCGCGCGCCTTCACCGAGGCAGACTACATCACCCCGGCGCAAGGCGCGGGCGAGCTGACAGAGGTGCAGGCCGAGGCGATACTCAACATGCGCCTGCGGTCTTTGCGCAAGCTGGAAGAGATCGAATTGGTCCGTGAACGCGACGCACTGCGCGAGGAACGCGCCGGGCTGGTCGAACTATTGGCCTCCGAAGACCTGCAATGGTCCCGCATTTCCGAGCAGCTGAAAGAAACCAAGAAGCAGTTCGGTAAGGACTATGCAGGCGGCGCCCGCCGCACCCGCTTTGCCGAGGCGGGCGAGGTCGAAGAGGTGCCGCTGGAGGCCATGATCGACAAGGAACCGATCACCGTGGTCTGTTCGCAGATGGGGTGGATCCGGGCAATGACCGGCCATATCGACCTGAACCGCGAGCTGAAGTTCAAGGATGGCGATGGGCCGCGCTTCATCTTCCACGCGGAAACCACCGACCGGCTGCTGGTGTTCGGCTCCAACGGCCGTTTCTATACCCTGTCGGCGGCGAACCTGCCCGGCGGCCGCGGCATGGGTGAACCTGTCCGCCTGATGGTTGACCTGCCCAATGAGGTGGAAATTGTCGACCTGATGATCCACAACCCGGAGGGTAAGCTGCTGGTCGCCTCCGACGCGGGCAACGGTTTCATTTGCGCCGAAAAGGACATCGTCGCCCAGACCCGCAGCGGCAAGCAGGTGCTGAACGTCAAGGACGACGAGCGCGCCAAGATCTGTATCCCGGTGGAGGGCGATCACGTCGCCGTGGTCTCGGAAAACGGCAAGTTCCTGGTTTTCTCGGTCGAGGAAATGCCCGAGCTGACCCGCGGCAAGGGCGTGCGCCTGCAGAAATACAACATGGCCCGCGGCAAGCAGGGCTCGCTGGAACTGGACGGCGGCCTCAGCGACATCACCACGTTCAACTGGGACGACGGCCTCAAGTGGGAGATGGGAGGCGGAAAGACCCGACACGCAGCCGACCTCACCGAATGGCTGGGCAAGCGCGCCAGCGTGGGCAAGCGCCCGCCTCACGGTTTCCCGCGGAGCTACAAGTTCAAATAAGCGGCATGTTTTTGCGAATTGCCTGTGCCCCCCGCGCCACCCGCGCGGGGGTTGCTGTTTGCGGGTCTTTACCCCCTGCGCCCGGCAGGGCTATCAGGGCAGGACCGAATTCTTACGGGGGACTCCCATGACCCGCATTCTCGCCCTGTTTTCCGCGCTGGTGCTGCTCGCAGCCTGTGGCGAAACCCGCCTCGACGAAGCGCCCGAGGATCTGGGTGCCTTCCAGGCCCGCGTGACGCATGTCTATACGGAAAAGGCGCTGCAATGGCCGCTGTCGCGCGATGCCGACCACAGTGAATGGACCGCCCCGATCGAGAATGCGCTGAACACGCGGCTGCGCCGCTATGCGGGCGCCCAGCAATACGACGTTGCCGTGACGCTCGAGGGCTTCATGCTGGCGCCGCCCGGCGTGCCGGTGCTGTTTTCGCCAAAGAGTGCTGTGGTGGTGAACGTGTTTGTCTACGACGTGGCAAACAAGAAATTCCTCGCCAAAAAGCACCAGATGGAGATCTTCGAAAGCACCACCGGCGAAAGCGCGCTGCTGGGGTCCGGCCATGCGCGCACCAAAGAGCAGCAGATCCAGGGGCTGGCCGTCAATATCGCCGACAAGGTCGAGGAGTGGATGGCAGAAAACCACAAGGAGCAGGGGTGGTTCGCGCCCCGTCCTGGCACGGCCGCTGAAGGTACGGCTGCACCGGATGCTGCGGAGCCGGCGCCGGCCGGCTGAGCCTGGCGATTTCCGCTTCTGTCAAGCAGGAACGGGTTGATTTTTCCGCGCAAACCAAATAATCCGCCCGCGCAGAGGAAACCGGGTCAACGCTGACCCCTCATTTCAAAAGGCGTCCAAGGCATGGCTAAGGAAAAGTTTGAACGTAATAAACCGCACGTCAACATCGGCACCGTCGGCCACGTTGACCACGGCAAAACCACGCTGACCGCAGCGATCACCAAGTACTTCGGCGACTTCAAAGCCTACGACCAGATCGACGGCGCGCCGGAAGAAAAAGCCCGCGGCATCACCATCTCCACCGCCCACGTGGAATATGAAACCGACGCGCGCCACTACGCCCACGTCGACTGCCCCGGCCACGCCGACTACGTCAAGAACATGATCACCGGTGCCGCTCAGATGGACGGCGCGATCCTGGTGGTGAACGCTGCTGACGGCCCGATGCCGCAGACCCGCGAGCACATCCTGCTGGCGCGTCAGGTTGGCGTGCCTGCCCTGGTCGTGTTCATGAACAAAGTGGACCAGGTCGACGACGAAGAGCTGCTGGAGCTGGTGGAAATGGAAATCCGCGAGCTGCTGTCCTCCTACGAGTTCCCGGGCGACGATATTCCGATCATCGCAGGCTCCGCGCTGGCGGCGATGGAAGGCCGCGACCCGGAAATCGGCGAAAACAAGATCAAAGAGCTGATGGCGGCCGTGGACGAATACATCCCGACCCCCGAGCGCGCGGTTGACCAGCCGTTCCTGATGCCGATCGAAGACGTGTTCTCGATTTCCGGCCGCGGCACCGTTGTGACCGGCCGTGTGGAGCGCGGTGTGATCAATGTTGGCGACGAAATCGAAATCGTCGGCATCAAAGACACTTCGAAAACCACCTGCACCGGTGTGGAAATGTTCCGCAAGCTGCTGGACCGCGGTGAAGCCGGCGACAACATCGGCGCCCTGCTGCGCGGTGTGGACCGTGAATCCGTTGAGCGCGGCCAGGTGCTGTGCAAGCCGGGTTCCGTGACCCCGCACACCAAGTTCGAAGCCGAAGCCTACATCCTGACCAAGGAAGAAGGCGGCCGCCACACCCCGTTCTTCGCGAACTACCGTCCGCAGTTCTACTTCCGCACCACCGACGTGACCGGCACCGTGACCCTGCCGGAAGGCACCGAGATGGTGATGCCGGGCGACAACCTGAAGTTCGCGGTTGAGCTGATCGCCCCGATCGCGATGGAAGACGGCCTGCGCTTCGCCATCCGCGAAGGCGGCCGCACCGTCGGCGCCGGCGTTGTGTCCAAAATCATCGAGTAATCAGGTCTCCTGATTGATCGACGGAAAGGCCGCCTCCGGGCGGCCTTTTTGCTGTGCCGCCGCCGGAAACCGGCGCGGTTTCCGGTCATGAAAAACCGGTTTTTCGTGGCCGCCTTTCGGGTCTAAAAATGGCGGATCAGGTCTGAGGCGTCTTCGGATTTTCGCTGCTGCGCCCGGCAGCCGCGTCCGCTGCATCCGTGACAGCATCTAGCGAGGCTTCCAGGCTCTGCCGTAAGACCTCCACCTCAGCGTCGCTTGGCTTCTTCGGCACCTCATCCGTCCATTCCCGGCACATCAGCACCCCGCGGGAAAACGGCAGCGGCAGCATCTGCTGGTCCCAGGTTGGCAGCTTGATCACTTTTCGCTCTGCAAAGGCCACGGTGAACACCCGGCAGCCGGTCATCCGCGCCCAGACCACCGGCACGGTGGAGGACACGCGGGCAGGGCCGCGCGGGCCGTCGGCGGCGATGCCGATGGAACAGCCTTCCCGGGTGCGCCGCAGCACTTCGCGCGACAGCGCCACATGGCGTTTGTGGCTCGACATTGGAATGGTCTCAAACCCCAGCCGCACCAGGATCTGACCCGCCAGACGCCCGGCGCGGGCCGCCGAGGTCAGCGCGCAGATTCGTCCCAGCGAGGTGTCGAAAAGATAGGGAGCCATGATCAGCCGCTGGTGCCAGAGCACAAAGATCACCGGCTCGCCGCGCCGCACGCAATCGTCCATCTCCTCAAAACCGCTGCGGCTCCAGCGGGAGGTGCGGAAGGCGAATCGCACATAGGCGGCAAACACCCCCTCGATAGCGCGGTTCACCCGGGGGCTGTCGGCGAATTTCTTTCTCAGGCTCACGGTTTCAGGCTCATTTCCAAGGGATTGGCCGGGCGCGCGGCCCGCTTTCCGGCCCCTCTTACCGCATGGGCGGGGGCGGGCAAAGCCCGCGGCCCGCAAACCGCCGCGCGGCGCGCAGAAAATCGGTTTTCCCTCTTGCCACCGCCGCGCGGCTGCCGTAGGACATGCCGCACTACAGGGGTATAGCTCAGTTGGTAGAGCGACGGTCTCCAAAACCGTAGGTCGCGGGTTCGAACCCTGCTGCCCCTGCCAGTCTCCAAAAAGTCCGTAGATCATGGCCGCCCACACTGGGTGGACGGCGGTTCTGTATCAGCCCTGCGGCGTCTCCTTGCCGGAGATGGTCAGGTGACCAGCAGGCAAACCTTGCAAAAACCGGTCATAGGCCGCGTCATAGGCGCTCTCGATCTGTCGGCTGAGCTGCGCGGCTGAGAACAGCGGAGCGTCCTGGTGCTGCTGGCGCAGCTTACGCTTCAGCACGGCGCACGCCTCCGGATCTGCGGCAAGTGCGGCGGCCTTTGCCTCATATACTTCCGCGCTGTCAGCGATCAATTCAGGCAGTCCGGCCGCTTGCAGCAGGCTTGCTCCCGTGCGGGCGGCAAGCTGCTGACCGGGCAGGGTGATCATTGGCACTCCCGCGGCCAGTGCGTCCCGGGCAGCGGTGCCGGCATTGACCGTAAACGTGTCAAGGAACACGCCGGCAAGGGGCAGCCGGGCAAGATGCTCCGCGCGGTCCGCAGGCGGAGCAAAGATCAGCCGGTCCGGGTCGATGCCGCGGGCGGCCGCGGCGCGGCGCAGGTTCGAGACGGCGTGTGCGCCATGATCCAGAAGCCAAAGCACGCTGTCAGGGGCGCCATCCAGCAAGCGCATCCAGATATCGAACTCCTGCGGAGTGATCTGGCTGGCCGCGGCAAAGCTGCAAAAGACAAAACCCTCGTCCGGCAGTCCGCAGTCGGCCCGGACCGGGGCGTTGACAGTGCTGGCGGGCGGCATCGCCAGGCAACTGCACGGCAGGCGCAGCAGGTGTTCGTTGTGATACCGCTCGCTGCCGGGCGGGCAGGTGGTGCCGTCGCTGATCAGGTAGTCGAAGGCAGCGGTTCCCATGGTTCCAGGGTATCCGGGCCAGGCAATGTGCAGGGGCGCCAGCCGGGTGTTGAACAGGCCGGTCCGGTTGCCGTTGGAATAGCCTGACAGGTCCACCGCAATGTCCAGTTCATCGGCCTTGGCTGCCGCGGCCGCGCCGTCGCTTGAGGTCCCGTTCAGCATCCGCAAACAGGACGCAGGGAACGCTGAGGCGGCTTCTTCGCTAAAACCCGGACCCGTGGCATAGGCAAAGACTTCAAACCGGTTGCGGTCGTGAGCGGCAAACAATGCATTGTATTGGCTCAGTACCGCCGAGGCGTCGCAGGCGGAGAAGAAATAGCCGATCCTAAGCCGCTCCGGGCGCTGTTGGGCGGGCGGGGCGGTTTGCGGTTCCACTTCGGGGAAATGCTCGCTCGCGTAGGCTTGCGCGCGCACCCTGAGCAGGTCCGGGTTGTCCTCCATCAGCATCAGCGCGCTGGGATCGCAGCCGCTGCCGCGCAGGCCCAGCAGGCGGCGGTATTGGTCGTACTCCTGTATCCAGCGCCAATCGTTGAGCTCTGCCAGCACGTGCAGGCGCTGGGTGCGGGCCCGGTCATCGGATGGGGAGATCTGGAGGATCTTGTCGAAACAGGGGAGTGCATCGGCATGGCGACCTTCGGCCTTGAGAAGCAGGCCCAGCTGGTACTGCGCCTCGGTCAGACCCGGCCGCAAGCTGACAGCGCGCTTGTAGTGGTCCTTAGCCTCTGCCACCGCGCCGAGATTGTGCAGCAGGCCCGCCAGGCTGAAATGCAGCAGCGCATCATCTGGGGCCATCGCAACCGCCCGGCGCAGGGCCGACGCGGCCTCTGTGCTGCGGCCCTCAAGCGGCAGCGCCTCGGCCAGGCTGCGCAGCGCAAGCAGGCAATCGGCATCCAGCGCCAGTGCCTTGCGGTAGAGCGCCACGGCATTGTCCGCCTGTCCGCGCGCCATGTGAACGCGGCCCATGGCGGCATAGGTTCCGGCTTCCTTGGGGTTGATCCCGCATGCCTTGTTCAGGCAGGTGGCCGCGTTGTCCAGATGGCCGGCAGCCAGGTGGCAGCGGCCCAGGAAATCCCACAGGAAATGCGACTCCCGGAAGGTCTTGAGCAAGGCGCCGCAACTGTCCGCCGCTTCAAAGGGGCGTCCGGCGGCAAGTGCCTCCTCCAGCTCCGCCTTTGTGTCATCGGAGGGCTCACGCTGCTCCCGCAGGCGGCCGCGCAGCGAGTCCAGGGCCTGCAGAGCGCGTGCGTTCTTGGGGTTGCGCGCCAGAATTCCGGAGTAGGCAAGCACGGCATCTTCGAACTTGGCGTCGCGTTCGAGCTGCTCGGCCTGGGAAAGGGTTTGTGCGGGTGTCATGGCATCCTGTCTCACTGAAACACACGGGGGTGCGCCAACACGGCGCGCGTCCTGCGCCGGGGCTGCTGGATTCAGTTTTGCGGGAAGTGGATTAAAATTGGATTGACCGCGGCCGGGAACACCGGCTGTTGCGGGCGCAGGGCTTGAATTCAGCTGCCGCACCGGTTACATCGCCTGCACTGCTAGCAGAGAGACTCCCCCACCATGGCGACTATCAACCCAGTTCAGTTTATCCAGCAGGTTCGTGCCGAAGTGTCCAAGGTCGTTTGGCCGACCCGGCGCGAGGTGCTGCTGACCACGGTCATGGTGTTTATCATGGCGGCTCTGACGGCGCTGTTCTTTGCGCTGGTCGATCTGCTGATCCGCTATGGCCTGCAGGGCCTTCTGGGGATGTTCGGCTGAGCCTGCAGCGGTATGACGGCTCCGGGGCCGCGGTTGCTGCGCAGCACTTGATTCTGGCGGCGATGGGCGGTACCTGAGCAGGAACATTGAGGCGGGCGTGCAGCGATTCGGTTTGCACGCCGCTTTTTGTTGGAGAGCGCAGCTTAAGAGCTGCAACGGAATGATTACGCAGCGGCGCGGCACCGGCCCGCCCTGCAGAACAAGGACAACGGTTCATGGCGAAACGGTGGTACTCGGTCAGCGTTCTTTCGAACTTCGAAAAGAAAATCGCAGAGCAGATCCGCACCGCGGTCGCCGAGCAGGGGCTCGAGGACGAAATTGACGAGGTGCTGGTCCCGACCGAAGAGGTGATCGAGATCCGCCGCGGCAAGAAGGTCTCGACCGAGCGCCGCTTCATGCCCGGTTACGTTCTGGTCCACATGGAAATGTCCGACCGCGGCTATCACCTGATCTCCTCGATCAACCGCGTGACTGGCTTCCTGGGCCCGCAGGGCCGCCCGATGCCGATGCGCGACGCGGAGGTGCAGGGCATCCTGGGCCGCGTAGAAGAAGGCGTCGAGGCGCCGCGCACCCTGATCAACTTCGAGGTGGGCGAGAAGGTCAAGGTCAACGACGGACCGTTCGAGGATTTCGACGGCATGGTCGAAGAAGTCGACGACGACAACCAGAAGCTCAAGGTCACCGTGTCGATCTTCGGCCGCGAAACCCCGGTGGAACTGGACTTTACCCAGGTCACCAAGCAAGGCTGACCGGTCCTGAAATGAAATTCATAGCGCCGCGTTGCACGATGCACCGCGGCGTTTCTTGTTTGTGATCGCCATTCTGAACGGAGCGGCCATACTCCCCCTTGCCCGTATGCCTCACCTGATGCAAACTTGTATCGGGAGGAGGGATGTCTGTCTCACCGCTGGGTCTAATCGCAAAAGGGCCTGCGCGGTGCCATGCTTTGGGAGGAGTGTGTCTTGGCATCCAAAACCGCAGGTTCCACACCGCCGGACAACCTGACACCGCAGCATCAGGCCGTGCCCGCGGTCAATAAGGTGACGGCGGGTGATATCACCGCGTCTCTAAAGGCAGGGTTCTCCGACTTTCTGGCGCGCCCTTTCCTGAGCGGCTTCTTTGGCCTGTTCTATGCGGTTTTCGGCATCCTGTTCGTCTGGTGCCTGGTCTGGCTCGGCGCGATCTGGATGATCATTCCTGCCGCTGTAGGTTTTCCGCTGGTCGCGCCTTTTGCTGCTGCCGGGCTATATGAAATGTCCCGCCGGATGCAGAAGGGAGAAAGTTTCACCTGGTCCGAGATCCTCACTGTCATGGCCAGCCAGCGTAAGCGCGAAATGGGCTGGATGGCCTTTGTCACACTGTTTATTTTCTGGGTGTGGATCTACCAGGTCCGGCTATGGCTGGCGATAACCCTCAAGAATGCATCCTTCTCGGATTTTGACGGGTTCTTGAACATCGTATTCTTCACGCCGCAGGGCTGGACCTTCCTGGCAATCGGCACCTGTGTCGGCGCATTTCTGTCGGCAGTCCTGTTCGCGGTGACCGTCGTCGCCATGCCCATGCTGCTCGACCGGGAGACCAATTTCGTTTCTGCCATGCTGACGTCCATTCGCGTCGTTACGGAAAGCCCCATGGTCATGCTCGCCTGGGCGGCGATCATTTCGCTCACCATGCTGGTGTCGCTGGTTCCGGCGTTTCTGGGTTTGATCGTCACCCTGCCTGTCCTTGGCCACACCACATGGCATCTCTACCGGCGGGCCGTGCCGCCAGTGGAGGCGTAACCCGCCTGGCCCTTCCCTTGTCCCGCGGCGCGCATTATCCGCTTCCGGCGCGGCCCAGCCGCTGCCGATTGAACGGCTGGGCCACTTGCCAACCCCGGCATTCCCCTGTACATGCCGCCTCTATCGTCTTCGGGCGAGATTCTCTCGTGGGAGATGGACGGGTCGCGACCCTGAAATCCGACCACGCAACTTGAATTGGATGGGACGCGTCCCGTCTGTGTTGAAAGGAAAACCAAATGGCTAAGAAGCTTGTTGGTTCGATGAAGCTGCAGGTTCCTGCAGGTCAGGCAAACCCCTCTCCGCCCGTCGGCCCGGCCCTGGGTCAGCGCGGCATCAACATCATGGAATTCTGCAAGGCGTTCAACGCCAAGACCGCAGACATGGAGCCCGGCGCGCCGTGCCCGACCGTGATCACCTACTATCAGGACAAGTCCTTCACCATGGACATCAAGACGCCGCCCGCGTCTTACTACCTGAAGAAGGCGGCCAAGGTGAAATCCGGCGCGAACAACCCGTCGCGTGAAACCGTCGGCACCGTGACTGTGGCCCAGGTGAAAGAGATCGCCGAAGCCAAGATGAAAGATCTGAACGCCAACGACATCGACGCGGCAATGCAGATCATCCTGGGCTCCGCCCGCTCCATGGGCATCGAGGTGAAGTAAGATGGCAAAGCTCGGTAAACGTACCCGCGCCGCGCGCGAAGCTTTCGCTGGCAAAGAAAACCTGTCCGTGGAAGAAGCAGTTGCCCTGGTGAAAGCCAACGCAACCTCGAAGTTCGACGAGACCGTCGAAATCGCCATGAACCTGGGCGTCGACACCCGCCACGCAGACCAGATGGTCCGCGGCGTGGTCGGCCTGCCGAACGGCACCGGCAAAGACATGCGCGTTGCAGTCTTCGCCCGCGGCCCGAAAGCAGACGAAGCCAAGGAAGCCGGTGCAGACATCGTCGGCGCCGAAGACCTGATGGAATCCATCCAGGCCGGCAACATTGACTTTGACCGCTGCATCGCGACCCCGGACATGATGCCCGTCGTCGGCCGCCTGGGTAAGATCCTCGGCCCGCGCAACCTGATGCCGAACCCGAAAGTCGGCACCGTGACCATGGACGTGAAAGCGGCCGTGGAAGCAGCCAAGGGTGGCGAAGTGCAGTTCAAGGCGGAAAAAGGCGGCGTTGTGCACGCAGGCGTCGGCAAAGCGTCCTTCGACGAAGCCAAGCTGGTCGAAAACATCCGCGCCTTCGTGTCGGCCGTGGCCAAAGCCAAGCCGACCGGCGCCAAGGGTGCTTACATGAAAAAGATCAACCTGTCCTCGACCATGGGTCCGGGCATCACGGTTGACGTGGACAACGCTGTCACCGAGTAATCGGGCGCACAGCTGATGTCAGAAGGGGCGGCACCGCAAGGGCCGCCCTTTTTCTGTCCTGGCGGAACCCAGCGCGCAGGTGTATTTTCCAATTTCGCTCTTGGAAATCCCTTCAAATGGGAATAACTACGGCCTTGAGATAAAGCGTGCGATTCGTCGTGCGCTTTATTTCATTTCGTCCAAGATGGTGGGTGGTCTCCGATCGGACCTTAATTTCCCTCCTGAGACGGGTACAGACCAAGAAGATCGGGGGTTTTCAATCCCTCGGGCGGATTTGGCTCATCCCGTAAAACGGACCTGAACGCCGGGCCATCTGGTTCGGCAAATATGAGCCGGGATGCGTAAGCATCCCTAACTTGGAGAGAACTGTGGATAGAGCCCAGAAAGAGAAAGTGGTCGAGGAACTCGGCCAGATCTTCGAAAGCTCTGGCGTCGTGGTGGTTGCTCACTACGCCGGTCTGACAGTTGCTGAGATGCAGGATCTGCGCGCACGTGCCCGTGACGCGAACAGCTCCGTGCGTGTTGCCAAGAACAGGCTCGCCAAAATCGCCCTCGAGGGAAAGCCGTGTGAAAGCATGGCCGACCTGCTGACAGGGATGACCGTTCTGACCTACTCCGAAGATCCCGTGTCCGCTGCAAAAGTGGCTGAGGATTTTGCCAAGGAAAACAAAAAGTTTGAGATCCTTGGCGGTGCAATGGGTGAGAACGCTCTGGACCGTGCCGGTGTCGAAACCGTGTCGAAAATGCCGTCCCGCGACGAGCTCATCGCTCAGATCGCAAGCTGCATTGGCGCACCTGCTTCGAACATCGCCGGCGCGATTGGCGCACCTGCAAGCAATATCGCAAGCATCCTTTCGACCATCGAAGAGAAGGCGGAAGCTGCGTAAGCGGTTGGCACTGAACGGCTGGCGTGGGGCACAAGCCCGCACGTTGGAACACACATACTGTAAACGGAAAGAGCTGATACAATGGCTGATCTGAAAGCACTCGCAGAAAGCATCGTGGGTCTGACCCTGCTGGAAGCACAAGAACTGAAAACCATCCTGAAAGACGAATACGGCATCGAGCCCGCAGCTGGCGGCGCAGTTGTCATGGCAGCTGGCGGCGACGCCGGCGGTGCAGCTGAAGAAGAAAAGACCGAATTCGACGTCGTTCTGAAGAACGCCGGCGCTTCCAAGATCAACGTGATCAAAGAAGTTCGCGGCATCACCGGCCTGGGCCTGAAAGAAGCCAAAGAGCTGGTTGAAGCAGGCGGCAAAATCAAAGAAGGCATCGACAAAGCCGAAGCAGAAGACATCAAAGCCAAGCTGGAAGCAGCTGGCGCCGAAGTCGAGCTGGCCTAAGTCCTGCCTCTGGTGCATCTCCGATGCATCGGAAATTTGGCTGGGTCCGGAGTTCTCCGGGCCCAGCCGAACCTGTCTTAAAAAGGGCCTCACGCAAGAGGCGCTTTTTCAGGCGAGGTTCAAGGGATCGGGAGGCCGCCTTCGGGACGGTGGCCATGAATTGATCCGAACGCGCTGTCTCGTATGGGCAAGGTGCCGGGGCCCGGCGGCAACCTTGACCGGTGAGAACTCGGAAAGGTGACATCTGACATGGCTCAATCGTTCCTTGGCCAGAAACGTCTACGTAAATACTACGGCAAAATCCGCGAAGTGCTGGAAATGCCGAACCTCATCGAGGTGCAGAAATCTTCCTATGATCTGTTCCTGCGCTCCGGCGATGCGAGCGAGCCGCTTGACGGCGAAGGCATCAAAGGTGTGTTCCAGTCGGTTTTCCCGATCAAGGACTTCAACGAAACCTCCGTTCTGGAGTTCGTGAAGTATTCCTTCGAGAAGCCGAAGTACGACGTCGAAGAGTGCATGCAGCGCGACATGACCTATTCGGCGCCGCTGAAGGTCACCCTGCGCCTGATCGTCTTTGATGTCGATGAGGACACCGGTGCGAAGTCCGTCAAGGACATCAAGGAGCAGGACGTCTTCATGGGCGACATGCCCCTGATGACCCCGAACGGCACCTTCATCGTGAACGGCACCGAGCGTGTGATCGTGTCCCAGATGCACCGCTCGCCGGGCGTGTTCTTCGACCACGACAAGGGCAAGACTCATTCCTCGGGCAAGCTGCTGTTCGCCTGCCGCATCATCCCGTACCGCGGCTCCTGGCTGGACTTCGAGTTCGACGCCAAGGACATCGTCTTTGCCCGTATCGACCGCCGCCGCAAGCTGCCGGTGACCACCCTGCTGTATGCCCTGGGCCTGGACCAGGAAGGCATCATGGATGCCTACTACAACACCGTCAACTTCAAGCTTGAGAAGTCCCGCGGCTGGGTCACCCCCTTCTTCCCCGAGCGCGTGCGCGGCACCCGCCCGACTTATGACCTGGTGGACGCCGGCACCGGCGAGATCATCTGCGAGGCGGGCAAGAAAGTCACCCCGCGCGCCGTCAAGAAGATGATCGAGGAAGGCACCATCACCGAGCTGCTGGTTCCCTTCGAGCACATCGTCGGCAAGTTCGTCGCCAAGGACATCATCAACGAAGACAACGGCGCGATCTATGTCGAAGCCGGTGATGAACTGACCCTGGAATACGACAAGGACGGCGAACTGATCGGCGGCTCCCTGAAAGAGCTGCTGGATGCCGGTATCACCGACATCCCGGTGCTGGACATCGACAACGTCAACGTCGGCCCCTACATGCGCAACACCATGGCGCAGGACAAGAACCGGACCCGCGAAAGCGCGCTCATGGACATCTACCGTGTGATGCGCCCGGGCGAGCCGCCCACCGTCGAGGCCGCGTCCGCGCTGTTCGACACTCTGTTCTTCGATTCTGAGCGCTACGACCTGTCCGCTGTCGGCCGCGTGAAGATGAACATGCGCCTGGCGCTCGACGCTGAAGACACCCAGCGCACCCTGCGCAAGGAAGACATCGTCGCCTGTATCAAGGCGCTAGTCGACCTGCGTGACGGCCGCGGCGATGTCGACGACATCGACCACCTGGGCAACCGCCGCGTGCGCTCCGTCGGCGAGCTGATGGAAAACCAGTACCGCGTCGGCCTGCTGCGCATGGAACGTGCGATCAAGGAACGGATGTCCTCCGTCGAGATCGACACGGTGATGCCGCAGGATCTGATCAACGCGAAACCGGCCGCAGCTGCCGTGCGCGAATTCTTCGGCTCCTCGCAGCTGTCGCAGTTCATGGACCAGACCAACCCGCTGTCGGAAGTCACCCACAAACGCCGCCTGTCGGCGCTTGGCCCGGGCGGCCTGACCCGCGAGCGTGCCGGCTTTGAGGTCCGCGACGTGCACCCGACCCACTATGGCCGGATGTGCCCGATTGAGACCCCGGAAGGCCCGAACATCGGTCTGATCAACTCGCTGGCGACCTTTGCGCGCGTCAACAAGTACGGCTTCATTGAGACGCCCTACCGCGTGGTGAAAGAAGGACAGGTGACCGACGAGGTTCACTACATGTCCGCCACCGAGGAAATGCGCCACACCGTGGCGCAGGCGAACGCGACCCTGGACGAGAACGGCAAGTTCATCAACGACCTGGTGTCCACCCGCCAGTCGGGTGACTACACCCTGGCGCCGAATGAAAGCGTCGACCTGATCGACGTGTCGCCGAAACAGCTGGTCTCGGTTGCGGCCTCGCTGATCCCGTTCCTGGAAAACGACGACGCCAACCGCGCTCTGATGGGCTCGAACATGCAGCGTCAGGCGGTTCCGCTGCTGCGCGCAGAGGCGCCGCTGGTCGGCACCGGCATCGAGGAAAAGGTCGCGATCGACTCCGGCGCGGCCATCCAGGCCAAGCGTGCGGGCATCATCGACCAGGTCGATGCGCAGCGTATCGTGATCCGGGCCACCGAAGACCTGGAACTGGGCGACGCGGGTGTGGACATCTACCGCATGCGCAAGTTCCAGCGTTCGAACCAGAACACCTGTATCAACCAGCGTCCGCTGGTGAAGGTGGGCGACACCGTGACCAAGGGCGAAGTCATCGCCGACGGTCCGTCGACCGACATGGGCGAACTGGCTCTGGGCAAGAACGTGGTCGTCGCGTTTATGCCGTGGAACGGCTACAACTACGAAGACTCCATCCTGATCTCCGAGCGCATCGCGCGTGACGACGTCTTCACCTCGGTCCACATCGAGGAATTCGAAGTCGCCGCCCGTGACACCAAGCTCGGGCCGGAAGAAATCACCCGCGACATCCCCAACGTCGGCGAGGAAGCCCTGCGCAACCTCGACGAGGCGGGCATCGTCTACATCGGCGCCGATGTGGAGCCGGGCGATATTCTGGTCGGCAAGATCACTCCGAAGGGCGAAAGCCCGATGACCCCGGAAGAGAAGCTGCTGCGCGCCATCTTTGGTGAAAAAGCATCTGACGTGCGCGACACCTCGCTGCGCGTGAAGCCGGGCGACTACGGTACTGTCGTCGAAGTGCGCGTCTTCAACCGCCACGGTGTCGAGAAAGACGAGCGTGCGCTGCAGATCGAGCGTGAGGAAGTCGAGCGTCTGGCCCGTGACCGGGACGACGAGCTGGCGATCCTGGACCGCAACATCTACGCCCGCCTGCGCGGCATGCTGCTGGGCAAAGTGGCTGTCAAAGGCCCCAAAGGCGTGCGTGCCGGCACCGAAATCACCGAGGACCTGCTGGACTCGCTGTCCCGCGGCCAGTGGTGGATGCTGGCGCTGGAGGACGAGCAGGACGCACAGGTGGTCGAGGCCCTGAACGAGCAGTACGAGGCGCAGAAGCGCGCCCTGGATGCCCGTTTCGAGGACAAGGTCGAGAAGGTCCGCCGCGGCGACGACCTGCCGCCGGGCGTGATGAAGATGGTCAAGGTCTTCATCGCGGTGAAGCGCAAGCTGCAGCCGGGCGACAAGATGGCCGGCCGTCACGGCAACAAAGGTGTGATCTCGAAAGTGGTGCCGATGGAGGACATGCCGTTCCTCGCCGACGGTACCCCGGTCGACTTCTGCCTCAACCCGCTGGGCGTGCCGTCGCGTATGAACGTCGGTCAGATTCTTGAAACCCACATGGGCTGGGCCGCACGCGGCCTCGGCATCAAGGTGGACGAGGCTCTGCAGGAATACCGCCGTTCCGGCGACCTGACCCCGGTGCGTGAAGCGATGCACGGCGCCTATGGCGATGATGTCTACGACGAAGGCATCGCCGGCATGTCCGAGGAGCAGCTGATCGAGGCCGCAGGCAATGTGACCCGCGGTGTGCCGATCGCAACCCCGGTCTTCGATGGCGCCAAGGAAGATGACGTCAACAACGCCCTGGTGCGTGCGGGCTTTGACCAGTCCGGCCAGTCGATCCTGTTCGACGGCCGCACCGGCGAGCAGTTCGCGCGTCCGGTCACCGTTGGCATCAAGTACCTGCTGAAGCTGCACCACCTGGTGGACGACAAGATCCACGCGCGTTCCACCGGCCCGTACTCGCTGGTCACCCAGCAGCCGCTGGGCGGTAAGGCGCAGTTCGGCGGTCAGCGCTTTGGTGAGATGGAAGTCTGGGCTCTGGAAGCCTATGGCGCCGCCTACACCCTGCAGGAGATGCTCACCGTCAAGTCGGATGACGTCGCCGGCCGGACCAAGGTCTACGAGTCGATCGTCAAGGGCGAGGACAACTTTGAAGCGGGCGTTCCGGAATCGTTCAACGTTCTGGTTAAAGAAGTCCGCGGCCTCGGCCTGAATATGGAACTCCTGGATGCGGAGGTTGAGGAGTAAGGGCCCCGCGCCCTTCTCCCGCTCCCCCCTTCCGCAAGATTTGAGGTATCAAAATGAACCAGGAAATCACCAACAACCCGTTCAACCCGCTGACCCCGCCGAAGGTCTTTGATGAAATCAAAGTCTCGCTGGCCAGCCCGGAACGGATCCTGTCTTGGTCCTATGGCGAAATCAAAAAGCCCGAGACCATCAACTACCGGACCTTCAAGCCGGAGCGCGACGGCCTGTTCTGCGCCCGGATCTTTGGCCCGATCAAAGACTACGAATGCCTGTGCGGCAAATATAAGCGGATGAAGTACCGCGGCGTCGTCTGTGAAAAATGCGGCGTCGAGGTCACCCTGCAGAAAGTGCGCCGCGAGCGCATGGGCCACATTGAGCTGGCCGCACCGGTTGCGCACATCTGGTTCCTGAAGTCGCTGCCGTCCCGCATCGGCCTGATGCTGGACATGACCCTTCGCGACCTGGAGCGGGTTCTGTACTTTGAAAACTATGTTGTCATCGAGCCGGGCCTGACCGACCTGACCTATGGTCAGATGATGACCGAAGAAGAGTACATGGACGCCCAGGATGCCTATGGCATGGACGCCTTCACCGCCAACATCGGCGCTGAAGCGATCCGTGACATGCTGGCCCAGATCGACCTGGAATCGGAAGCCGAAACGCTGCGCGCCGAGCTGGCCGAAGCGACCGGCGAACTGAAGCCCAAGAAGATCATCAAGCGTCTGAAAGTCGTGGAATCCTTCCTGGAATCGGGCAACCGTCCGGAATGGATGATCATGACCGTGATCCCGGTCATCCCGCCGGAACTGCGCCCGCTGGTTCCGCTGGACGGCGGCCGCTTTGCGACTTCCGACCTGAACGACCTGTACCGCCGCGTGATCAACCGGAACAACCGCCTGAAGCGCCTGATCGAGCTGCGTGCGCCGGACATCATCGTCCGCAACGAAAAGCGGATGCTGCAGGAATCCGTGGACGCGCTGTTTGACAACGGCCGCCGCGGCCGCGTCATCACCGGCGCCAACAAGCGCCCGCTGAAGTCGCTGTCCGACATGCTGAAAGGCAAGCAGGGCCGCTTCCGTCAGAACCTTCTGGGTAAGCGCGTCGACTTCTCCGGCCGTTCGGTGATTGTGACCGGTCCGGAACTCAAGCTGCACCAGTGCGGCCTGCCCAAGAAGATGGCGCTGGAGCTGTTCAAGCCCTTCATCTACTCGCGTCTGGAGGCCAAAGGTCTTTCCAGCACCGTGAAGCAGGCGAAGAAGCTGGTCGAGAAAGAGCGTCCCGAGGTTTGGGATATCCTGGACGAGGTGATCCGCGAGCACCCGGTGATGCTGAACCGCGCACCGACGCTGCACCGTCTCGGCATCCAGGCGTTTGAACCCACGCTGATCGAAGGCAAAGCAATCCAGCTGCACCCGCTGGTCTGCTCGGCGTTCAACGCGGACTTCGACGGCGACCAGATGGCTGTGCACGTCCCGCTGAGCCTTGAGGCCCAGCTGGAAGCGCGCGTCCTGATGATGTCCACCAACAACGTTCTGTCGCCCGCCAACGGCGCACCGATCATCGTTCCCTCGCAGGATATGATTCTGGGTCTCTACTACCTGACCCTGGAGCGCGAAGGCATGCCGGGTGAAGGCAAGGTGTTTGGCACCATCGACGAAGTTCAGCACGCGCTGGACGCCGGCGAGGTGCATCTGCACTCCAAGATCACCGCGCGGATCACCCAGATCGACGAAGAAGGCAACGAGGTTCTCCAGCGTTTCGAGACCACCCCGGGCCGTGTCCGTCTGGGCGCGCTGCTGCCGAAAAACGCCAAGGCACCGTTTGAACTGGTCAACCGCCTGCTGCGCAAGAAAGAGGTGCAGCAGGTCATCGACACCGTCTACCGCTATTGCGGCCAGAAGGAGTCGGTCATCTTCTGTGACCAGATCATGACCATGGGCTTCCGCGAAGCGTTCAAGGCCGGCATCTCCTTCGGCAAGGACGACATGGTGATCCCGGACACCAAGTGGACCATCGTCGACGACACCCGCGAGCAGGTGAAAGACTTCGAACAGCAGTACATGGACGGCCTAATCACTCAGGGTGAAAAGTACAACAAGGTTGTCGATGCCTGGTCGAAGTGTAACGACAAGGTCACCGAAGCGATGATGGGCACCATCTCCGCTGACCGCCGGGATGAAAACGGCGCCGTGATGGAGCCGAACTCGGTCTACATGATGGCCCACTCCGGTGCGCGTGGCTCGGTCACCCAGATGAAGCAGCTGGGCGGTATGCGCGGCCTGATGGCCAAGCCGAACGGCGACATCATCGAGACCCCGATCATCTCGAACTTTAAAGAAGGCCTGACCGTTCTCGAGTACTTCAACTCGACCCACGGTGCCCGTAAGGGTCTGTCCGACACCGCGCTTAAGACGGCGAACTCGGGTTACCTGACCCGCCGTCTGGTCGACGTGGCTCAGGACTGCATCGTGCGTGAGCATGACTGCGGCACCGAGCGCGCGATCACTGCGGAAGCGGCGATCAACGACGGTGAAGTGGTGGCCTCGCTGGGCGAACGCATCCTGGGCCGTGTGGCTGCGGATGACATCAAGCGCCCCGGCACCGATGAGATCATCATCGCGGCTGGCCAGCTGATCGACGAACGCATGGCAGATGCAGTGGAAGAGGCCGGCGTTCAGTCGACCCGTATCCGCTCGCCGCTGACCTGTGAGTCGGAAGAGGGCGTCTGCGCCATGTGCTACGGCCGTGACCTGGCCCGCGGTACTCAGGTGAACACCGGCGAAGCTGTCGGGATCATCGCGGCACAGTCGATCGGTGAACCCGGCACCCAGCTGACCATGCGGACCTTCCACATCGGCGGCGTTGCCCAGGGCGGCCAGCAGTCGTTCCTGGAAGCGTCCCAGGAAGGCAAGATCGTGTTCGAGATGCCGCAGACCCTGGAGAACGCCAACGGCGAGACCCTGGTTGTCGGCCGCAACATGAAGCTGATCATCCAGGACGAGCACGGCGAAGAGCGCGCCAGCCACAAGCTGGGCTACGGCTCCAAGCTGTTCGTCAAGGAAGGCCAGCAGGTCAACCGCGGCGACAAGCTGTTCGAATGGGACCCCTACACCCTGCCGATCATCGCCGAGAAGCCGGGTACCGCGAAATACGTGGACCTGATCTCGGGCCTGGCCGTCCGCGACGAGACCGACGAAGCCACCGGCATGACCCAGAAGATCGTGATCGACTGGCGTGCGGCTCCGAAGGGCTCCGACCTGAAGCCGGAAATCATCCTGGTCGATGGCAACGGCGAACCGGTGCGCAACGACAACGGCAACCCGCTGACCTACCCGATGTCCGTGGACGCCATTCTGTCGGTCGAAGACGGCCAGCAGATCATGGCAGGTGACGTTGTCGCGCGTATCCCGCGTGAAGGCGCCAAGACCAAGGACATTACCGGTGGTCTGCCGCGCGTTGCGGAACTGTTCGAAGCCCGCCGTCCGAAGGATCACGCGATCATCGCCGAAATCGATGGTTACGTGCGCTTCGGCCGCGACTACAAGAACAAGCGCCGTATCGCGATCGAGCCGTCGGACGAGTCGATGGAAGCCGTCGAATACATGGTGCCCAAGGGCAAGCACATTCCGGTTCAGGAAGGTGATTTTGTCCAGAAGGGCGACTACATCATGGACGGCAACCCGGCGCCGCATGACATCCTGTCCATCATGGGTGTCGAGGCACTGGCGAACTACATGATCGACGAGGTCCAGGACGTCTACCGTCTGCAGGGTGTGAAGATCAACGACAAGCACATCGAGGTGATCGTCCGCCAGATGCTGCAGAAGTGGGAGATCTCCGACTCCGGCGACACGACGCTGCTGAAAGGCGAGCACGTGGACAAGCAGGAATTCGACGCCGCCAACGAAAAGGCCCTTGCCCGCGGCAAGCGTCCTGCTCAAGGCGAACCGATCCTGCTGGGTATCACCAAGGCATCGCTGCAGACCCGCTCCTTCATCTCGGCGGCCTCCTTCCAGGAGACCACCCGGGTCCTCACCGAGGCTTCGGTGCAGGGCAAGAAGGACAAGCTGGTCGGCCTCAAGGAGAACGTCATCGTGGGCCGCCTGATCCCGGCCGGCACCGGCGGCGCGACCCAGCGGGTGCGCCAGATTGCCCAGGGCCGCGACAACGTGGTGCTGGAAGCCCGCCGCGAGGAAGCCGAAGCCGCTGCAGCCCTGGCCGCACCGGTGATGGACGAGGACGTGATGGGCGGCGACGACGCGGATATCCTGGTCGAAACCCCGGAAAGCCGCGACTAAGCTGCGGCAGCAAGCAAACAGAAAAGCCCCCGCATCTCCGGTGCGGGGGCTTTTTCATTTCTGCGGCTGCGGCTATCTGTTGCCGGACAGGGAGGGCGCAGGGATGAATGCCAGGCTGCAATTGACCATAGCGGGGCAGCGATGACCCCGAACCAGACCGGGGCGCTGCTGATGACGGCGGCGATGGCGGCCTATACCTTCAACGACGCGCTGGTAAAGCTGATCGGCGGGGCGCTGCCGCTGCCACAGATCCTGACTGTCCGCGGCATTGCCGCCAGTTTCCTGATCTACCTCCTGGCCTTGCGGCTGGGCGGCCTCCGCCTGCGGCTGCCGGGCCGGGCTTGGGGTATGATCGCATTGCGCTGTGCCGCGGAGGTGGCGGCCACCTATCTGTTCCTGACCGCGCTGTTGCTGATGCCGATCGCCAACGTCACCGCGGTGCTTCAGGTGCTGCCGCTGGCGGTGACGCTCAGTGCGGCGCTGTTCCTGCGCGAACCCGTGGGATGGCGCCGGATGGCGGCGATTGCCGCAGGCTTTGCGGGAATGCTTTTGATCGTGCGGCCGGGGCCGGATGGCTTCAGCGACGGCGCGCTTTATGCGCTGGCGGCAGTGGCCTGCATCACCGCCCGCGACCTGGTCACCCGCCGGATGCCGCCAGAGGTGCCGTCGATGACCGTGACCCTGATGTCTTCCCTCGCCGTGACGGCGTTCGGGATAGCCACCTCCGCCGCAGTGGACTGGCAGCCGATGGACAGCAGCGGCTATCTGATCCTGACCGGCGCGGCGCTGTTCATTTTCGCGGGCTACCTGTGTTCGGTCATGACCATGCGGGTGGGAGAGATCGCCGTGATCGCGCCCTTGCGCTACAGCGGCTTGATCTGGGCGCTGATCCTGGGCTGGCTGGTGTTCGGCGAGTGGCCGGACCTGCTGACGATTGCCGGGGCGGCAATCGTCGCCGGTGCAGGGATGTTCACCTTCTACCGGGAACGCAGGCAGGCCCGAAAGCTGCGGGTCTGAATTTCTCAGCCCCTGCCGAACACTTCCTTCACATGAGCGGACCGGATCGCAAACCGGGCTTCGAACTCGCCTTCCCTTTCCGGTGTCAGCGGCGTCAGGTCAGGCTGCCATCCGCCCTCGGCCCTGGAATCGTTGAACTGGTTATGAGTGCGCACGAACATCGGGTAGTCAGTCAGCGTCACCGTCGGCATGAAGCGGTTGATCTTGTGGTGGCCGAAATTCATGATCGTCTGCTCGCAGCCGCGGCGCACATGCATGCCCATGGCGGCCACGAAATAGGGGTGAACCCCTTCCGCCGCCGCGATCCCCTCCGGTCCCGCCTGCGCGATGAAGCCCCGGTTGAAATCAATGGCCACGGTCCTGTTCTTCCGCATCAGCGGCCGGCAGTCCTCGGTGACCGCGCGCAGCCGCTCCACAAAATCGACCGACACGGCGTCGTCATCATCATGGCGGAACTGCAGGCAGGGCTGATCGTGATCCCGGCGGGACTGGTTGATGATCTCCTTCATAACCTCCCGGTGGCGGCGCGGCGGCTCGGCCCGGATCTGCACCTGAGGCATTCCGGCGGTCAGGTCGCGCAGCCGGTCCAGATGCACCCGGGGCAGGCTGTCGCCGGTCACAAGGATCAGGTCGAAATCCTGATCGGTCTGCTCTTTCAGGCAGGGCAGGGAGATGGTCTCGAACAGCCGGAACCGCTCCTCCATCCTCGCTTCGGCAAAAAGGTAGGCGATGCGCTCTTTGATCGTCTCATGCTCGACCTGGAACCCGCCAAGCGCCGGATAGGAAAACCGGCACAATCCGATGACTTGCATTCTGAAATCCGTTTCGTGACAAAGGCGGTTGCGCCGACTATGCCGGGCGCGCCAATGTCTGGCAAGCGCCGGCACGGGGCCGGGCAGGGGCCCCGCGCCCGCCCGCTGTTGACAACCAGCGCGACTCCCCATATACGCGCGGCTATCCGGCACCCGGAGTGTATTCTTCGTAAGCCGAATTCAAAATTGCAGTGGCTCAAGGCCTGGGCACTTTTACCACCCGGGCCCTCTGTAAACTCACCGCGTCGTCTCACCTCGGAATGGGAGCGATTGCGGTTTTTGCGCTTGTGGACGCATGAGTGCAGCGAAATCACCCGCACGCGCCGGCGTGCATGACAGTGTTGCAAAACGGGGAATAAACCGGAATGCCAACGATCCAGCAGCTGATCCGCAAGCCGCGGCAGCCGAAAGTTAAACGCTCGAAGTCCATGCACCTGGAACAGTGCCCGCAAAAGCGCGGCGTCTGCACCCGCGTGTACACCACCACCCCGAAGAAGCCGAACTCCGCTATGCGGAAAGTTGCGAAGGTCCGCCTGACCAACGGTTTCGAAGTGATCTCCTACATCCCCGGTGAAAGCCACAACCTTCAGGAGCACTCTGTGGTTCTGATCCGTGGCGGCCGTGTAAAAGACCTTCCGGGTGTCCGTTACCACATCCTGCGCGGTGTTCTGGATACCCAGGGCGTTAAAGACCGTAAGCAGCGCCGCTCGAAGTACGGCGCGAAGCGTCCTAAGTAAGAAGGAGAGAGCGAGATGTCCCGTCGTCACGCCGCAGAGAAGCGCGAAGTCCTGCCCGACGCCAAGTTCGGCGACCGCGTTCTGACCAAATTCATGAACAACCTGATGATCGACGGCAAGAAGTCGGTCGCAGAGCGTATCGTGTACAACGCGCTGGACCGCGTTGAAACCAAGATCAAGCGCGCCCCGGTGGAAGTCTTCCACGAAGCGCTGGACAACGTGAAGCCGTCCGTTGAGGTCCGCTCCCGCCGTGTTGGCGGTGCAACCTACCAGGTTCCGGTCGAAGTCCGTCCCGAGCGCCGCGAAGCGCTGGCGATCCGCTGGCTGATCACCGCCGCACGCAACCGCAACGAAAACACCATGGAAGAGCGCCTCGCAGGCGAGCTGCTGGACGCCGTCCAGTCCCGTGGCACCGCGGTCAAGAAGCGCGAAGACACCCACAAGATGGCCGAGGCGAACAAAGCCTTCAGCCACTATCGCTGGTAAGCTAGAGGACCTAGACCTATGGCACGCGAATATCCCCTCGAACTGTACCGTAACTTCGGTATCATGGCGCACATCGACGCAGGTAAAACCACCTGCTCCGAGCGCATCCTGTATTACACCGGCAAATCCCACAACATCGGTGAGGTGCACGACGGTGCAGCCACCATGGACTGGATGGAGCAGGAGCAGGAACGCGGCATCACCATCACTTCGGCTGCGACCACCACCTTCTGGGAGCGCACCGAGGACGGCAAGACCGCTGACACCCCGAAGCACCGCCTGAACATCATCGACACCCCCGGCCACGTTGACTTCACCATCGAAGTCGAGCGTTCGCTGGCGGTTCTCGACGGTGCCGTCTGCGTTCTCGACGCAAACGCCGGTGTTGAGCCCCAGACCGAAACCGTGTGGCGTCAGGCTGACCGCTACAAGGTTCCGCGCATGGTGTTCGTCAACAAGATGGACAAGATCGGCGCAGACTTCTTCAACTGCGTGCGCATGATCGAAGACCGCACCGGCGCCCGCGCGGTTCCGGTTGGTATCCCGATCGGCGCCGAGAACGAGCTGGAAGGCCTGATCGACCTGGTCACCATGAAAGAGTGGCTGTGGCAGGGTGAAGACCTGGGCGCGTCCTGGGTCCACGCTGAGATCCGCGACGAGCTCAAGGACATGGCCGAAGAGTGGCGCGGCAAGATGATCGAGGCCGCCGTCGAAGAAGACGACGACGCCATGGAAGCCTACCTGGAAGGCGAAGAGCCCGACGTGCCGACCCTGCGCAAACTGCTGCGCAAGGGCACCCTGGCGCTGCACTTCGTGCCGGTTCTGGGCGGTTCCGCGTTCAAGAACAAAGGTGTTCAGCCGCTGCTCAACGCCGTGATCGACTACCTGCCCAGCCCGCTGGACGTTGTCGATTACATGGGCTTCAAGCCGGGCGACGAGAACGAAGAGCGTAACATTGCCCGCCGCGCGGACGATGACATGGCCTTTGCCGGCCTGGCGTTCAAGATCATGAACGACCCGTTCGTCGGCTCCCTGACCTTCACCCGGATCTACTCCGGCGTGATGAACAAGGGCGACACCCTGCTGAACTCGACCAAAGGCAAGAAAGAGCGCGTTGGCCGGATGATGATGATGCACTCGAACAACCGTGAGGAAATCACGGAAGCGTTCGCAGGCGACATCATCGCGCTGGCAGGCCTGAAGGACACCACCACCGGTGACACCCTCTGCGCCGTCAACGACCCGGTCGTTCTGGAAACCATGACCTTCCCCGATCCGGTGATCGAGATCGCGGTCGAGCCGAAAACCAAGGCCGACCAGGAGAAGATGTCCCAGGGTCTGGCCCGTCTGGCCGCCGAAGACCCGTCCTTCCGCGTGGAGACCGACCTCGAGTCCGGTCAGACCATCATGAAGGGCATGGGCGAACTTCACCTGGACATCCTGGTGGACCGCCTCAAGCGCGAGTTCAAGGTCGAGGCGAACATCGGTGCGCCGCAGGTGGCCTACCGCGAGACCATCTCCAAAGAGGTCGAGCATTCCTACACCCACAAGAAACAGTCGGGTGGTTCGGGCCAGTTCGCCGAGGTGAAACTGATCATCTCCCCGACAGAGCCGGGCGAAGGCTACTCCTTCGAATCCCGTATCGTCGGCGGTGCGGTTCCGAAGGAATACATCCCGGGTGTCGAAAAAGGCATCCAGTCGGTCATGGACTCCGGTCCGCTGGCAGGCTTCCCGGTGATCGACTTCAAGGTTGCCCTGATCGACGGTAAGTTCCACGACGTGGACTCCTCGGTTCTGGCCTTTGAAATCGCCGCCCGCATGGGCATGCGTGAAGGCATGCGCAAAGCTGGCGCGAAACTGCTCGAGCCGGTGATGAAGGTTGAGGTGATCACCCCGGAAGAATACACCGGCGGCATCATCGGCGACCTGACTTCCCGCCGCGGCCAGGTGTCCGGCCAGGAGAACCGCGGCAACGCCATCGCCATCGACGCCTTCGTGCCGCTGGCCAACATGTTCGGCTACATCAACACCCTGCGTTCGATGAGCTCGGGCCGCGCCCAGTTCACCATGCAGTTCGATCACTACGATCCGGTGCCGCAGAACATCTCGGAAGAGATCCAGGCGAAATACGCGTAAGCGTCAAGAAATTGAGGGGTTTGCAATCCGCGCGGGCCCCTCTCGAAACAAAAGGAGGCCATCATGGCTAAGGAAAAGTTTGAACGTAATAAACCGCACGTCAACATCGGCACCGTCGGCCACGTTGACCACGGCAAAACCACGCTGACCGCAGCGATCACCAAGTACTTCGGCGACTTCAAAGCCTACGACCAGATCGACGGCGCGCCGGAAGAAAAAGCCCGCGGCATCACCATCTCCACCGCCCACGTGGAATATGAAACCGACGCGCGCCACTACGCCCACGTCGACTGCCCCGGCCACGCCGACTACGTCAAGAACATGATCACCGGTGCCGCTCAGATGGACGGCGCGATCCTGGTGGTGAACGCTGCTGACGGCCCGATGCCGCAGACCCGCGAGCACATCCTGCTGGCGCGTCAGGTTGGCGTGCCTGCCCTGGTCGTGTTCATGAACAAAGTGGACCAGGTCGACGACGAAGAGCTGCTGGAGCTGGTGGAAATGGAAATCCGCGAGCTGCTGTCCTCCTACGAGTTCCCGGGCGACGATATTCCGATCATCGCAGGCTCCGCGCTGGCGGCGATGGAAGGCCGCGACCCGGAAATCGGCGAAAACAAGATCAAAGAGCTGATGGCGGCCGTGGACGAATACATCCCGACCCCCGAGCGCGCGGTTGACCAGCCGTTCCTGATGCCGATCGAAGACGTGTTCTCGATTTCCGGCCGCGGCACCGTTGTGACCGGCCGTGTGGAGCGCGGTGTGATCAATGTTGGCGACGAAATCGAAATCGTCGGCATCAAAGACACTTCGAAAACCACCTGCACCGGTGTGGAAATGTTCCGCAAGCTGCTGGACCGCGGTGAAGCCGGCGACAACATCGGCGCCCTGCTGCGCGGTGTGGACCGTGAATCCGTTGAGCGCGGCCAGGTGCTGTGCAAGCCGGGTTCCGTGACCCCGCACACCAAGTTCGAAGCCGAAGCCTACATCCTGACCAAGGAAGAAGGCGGCCGCCACACCCCGTTCTTCGCGAACTACCGTCCGCAGTTCTACTTCCGCACCACCGACGTGACCGGCACCGTGACCCTGCCGGAAGGCACCGAGATGGTGATGCCGGGCGACAACCTGAAGTTCGCGGTTGAGCTGATCGCCCCGATCGCGATGGAAGACGGCCTGCGCTTCGCCATCCGCGAAGGCGGCCGCACCGTCGGCGCCGGCGTTGTGTCCAAAATCATCGAGTAATCAGGTCTCCTGATTGATCGACGGAAAGGCCGCCTCCGGGCGGCCTTTTTGCTGTGCCGCCGCCGGAAACCGGCGCGGTTTCCGGTCATGAAAAACCGGCCTTTCATGACCGCCTTTGGGTTCGAAAAACGGCGTACTGGCGTTGGGCACTTGGAAAATTTCCAACTGAGCCAAATCCAGTGCATCGGCGGATCGCCCGTCCTTAGCGAACTCTTCGCACTCCCAAACAAACCCCAAACCCGCCGTCCTCCGCAAACGCAACTGTTTCGCGGCGAAACCCCTTGCCACAGGGGCCCGCAGGGCGTATAGGGCGCGAGTTCGCTGATGCGAATGGAGGCGGGATGATTCCCGCCTTTTGGGTTCGATGAGGGATTGCGGTGAGCGCAGGCCCTCCTCTCAACCCCAACGCCTAGAATAAGGCTATACGATGCAAAGCCAAAACATCCGTATCCGGCTGAAGGCATTTGACTACCGCGTGCTGGATGCCAGCACCCAGGAGATCGTCAACACTGCCAAGCGGACCGGCGCGCAAGTGCGCGGCCCGATCCCGATGCCGAACAAGATCGAGAAATTCACTGTTCTGCGTGGCCCCCACGTTGACAAGAAATCCCGCGATCAGTTCGAGATCCGCACTCACAAGCGTCTTCTCGACATCGTCGACCCGACCCCGCAGACCGTGGACGCGCTGATGAAGCTCGACCTGGCCGCCGGCGTTGACGTCGAAATCAAGCTGCAGTCGTAAGATCGGAGGGTATAGATTATGCGTTCCGGTATTATCGCAAAGAAAGTCGGCATGACCCGGCTGTTCATGGAAGACGGCAAGCAGATCCCTGTGACCGTTCTGTCGCTGGACGGCCTGCAGGTCGTTGCGCAGCGCACCGAGGAAAAAGACGGCTACACCGCCGTTCAGCTGGGCGCAGGCGCGGCCAAGGCAAAGCGTACTTCGCAAGCCATGCGCGGTGTCTTCGCAGCAGCCAAAGTTGAGCCCAAGCGCAAGCTGGTCGAATTCCGCGTTCCCGCGGACGGCCTGATCGAAGTCGGCGCCGAAATCTCGGCCGAACACTTCCTGGCTGGCCAGAAAGTGGACGTGACCGGCACCTCGATCGGTAAGGGTTTCGCCGGTGCCATGAAGCGGCACAACTTCGGCGGCCTGCGCGCCTCGCACGGTGTGTCGATTTCGCACCGTTCGCACGGTTCGACCGGTCAGTGTCAGGACCCGGGCAAGGTCTTCAAAGGCAAGAAGATGGCCGGCCACATGGGCGCAGCCCGCGTGACCACCCAGAACCTGGAAGTGGTGAAAACCGACGCCGAGCGCGGCCTGGTCTTCATCAAGGGCGCCGTTCCGGGCCCGAAATCCGGCTGGGTGACCGTCAAGGATGCCGTGAAGAAGAAAGCTCCCGAGGGTCTGCCGTTCCCGGCCGCTCTGAAAACTGCGGAAGCTTCCGCGGAAGGTGGTGAAGCATGAAACTTGACGTGATCAAACTCGACGGCGGCAAGGCTGGCGACATCGAGCTGTCCGAAGACCTGTTCGGCCTGGAGCCGCGTGCGGACATCCTGCACCGCGTGGTCCGCTGGCAGCGCAACAATGCGCAGCAGGGCACCCACAAGGTGAAGACCCGCTCGGAGACCTCCTACTCGACCAAGAAGATCTACCGCCAGAAGGGCACCGGCGGCGCACGCCACGGTGACCGCAACGCGCCGATCTTCCGCAAGGGTGGTATCTACAAGGGTCCCGTTGTCCGGTCGCACGGCCACGAGCTGACCAAGAAGTTCCGCAAGCTGGGCCTGCGCCACGCGCTGTCCGCCAAAGCGAAAGCGGGCGAGCTGGTCATCATCGAGGACGCAGCAGCTGAGGGCAAGACCGCCGCTCTGGCCAAGCAGGTGAAGAACCTGGGCTGGAAACGCGCTCTGGTCATCGACGGCGCTTCGGTCAACGAAGGCTTCCTGCAAGCGTCGCGCAACATCGAAGGTCTGGACATCCTGCCGACCATCGGTGCCAACGTCTATGACATCCTGAAGCGTGACACCCTGGTGATCACCAAAGCAGGTGTCGAAGCACTGGAGGCTCGCCTGAAATGAGCGCGAAAGCAGAACACTACGACGTGATCCGCAAGCCGATCATCACCGAGAAATCCACCATGGCGTCCGAGAACGGCGCAGTGGTCTTCGAAGTGGCAATCGACTCCAACAAGCCGATGATCAAGGAAGCTGTCGAAGCTCTCTTTGGCGTCAAGGTGAAAGCGGTCAACACCACCGTCACCAAGGGTAAGGTGAAGCGTTTCCGCGGCCAGATGGGCCGCCGCAAGGACGTGAAAAAAGCCTATGTGACCCTGGAAGAAGGCAACACCATCGACGTGTCCACCGGACTCTGAGATTTGTGTCTTTGACAAGATTGAGAGGCCCTCGCGCAAGCGGGGGCCTTTTGCGTTGGGGCAGGGGGCTTGCGGGGCGTGGCGGGGTCCTGAAGGCAGCTTTGCCTCAAGGTATAGCCGCTGCCGGTTAAGATCCGCGAAGCCGTGCGTGCGCACCTCACGCAACAGCCTTCAATGCGCAGAGCTGCGATCTTGCACCCAGGCGCGGAATCGAGGCCGCAGGCCTCCGCGCCAGCGCCGTCCCGCCCCCATGGGGCGGCGCTTTGGCTTGTGTTCTGCGTGTCGGTGAAGTCGTACGGATTTGGCCGGGATAAACTGCCAAACGCCACGTTGAGAGCGCCACCCCGCGGGACGGCGCTGACGCGTCAAAACAATTGGCCTTGAAGCGGATGGCGGGACTGACTGCTCTCAGCTTTTGGATGTTGGAGCGACTTGAAGCTCAGAAATTTCCAGGTACTTCTGTTTTCCCTATTCCTTGCGGTTTTTGCAGGCCAGGCTTCCGCCATGTTTATTCAGCCGGATTGGTTGGACCCGACGGAGGCTGGGGGTGGAACGAATAGGCATGCCTACTCGGGTACTGACCCGATCAACAAATTTGACAATGGCGGAAACGCTTGGACTTTGGCTGTTCCACCTGCTGTCGAATTCGCAAAGTGGGGTGTCGCGGCTCTGATTGGGGCGATAGGGTTAGGGGTGGCCACCGAGGAATCGGGGGTTTTGGAAGGAGTATCTCCTGGTGTTGGGACGGTTGAGGAAGGTGGAGTTGGGGCGCCACCCCCGGGAATAGGTGATAATGAAGGTCCACCTTCAGGTGATGAGGGCATTCAGTCGAGTAATGGTTCGCCACCACTTGGGCCGAACGCAGGAACTGGTCTCGCGGGTGGTGCAGCGTTATCGGATTTCTTCTCCGATGGACAACTGCCCAAAGCTAGCGAGTTGGCAGATTGGGCCGAGTCCTAGGGGGGAGCCGGAGTCAAACAGAAGACGGGCCTGTTAAATTTTCAGATAGCAACGACATCACGCGTATGACGATTAAGTCTGGGAGCGCTAGAGCGCCGGGAAGCAAACATCCGCATGCAGAGGTTCGGGATGCCACTGGTCAAGGAATTGCTCCCGCAACCGGACGGCCTATGTCTCGCAAGTCGCCAGAGAACCATAGGGAAATTGAGAATGATCTCGGGAGAGCCAAGGATGAACGCGGAAGCGAAACACAGTGATTGGCAATCTTATGAAACCTTGCCGGGATTGAAGGAAGTCTATCTCGAAGACAGTTTTGTTCTGGATATTCAGCGCTCGGAAGACGGCATCACATTCTTGATGGAGTTTGTCATGACAGAGCAACACCACAAGTACGCCCCTACTGATGCTGGAGAGCAGTACTGCTATAGACGGGGTAAGTTAACTTTTAGCGAGATTGAATCGATTTACGCACTGGATGTTTCGAACAAACCCTTCATTGATGCCCAGTTTGAGCAAGATATGGGCAATGTTGATGTGTTCCGCTGGAAGGGAGACAGATTTTTTCTGACCGGTGATTGGGGCAAGTTGGATCTGATTTCCAAGCGTTTAGTCACCTCATTCCTTGAACACTAGATGCAAACAGCATTCTATCAGCGAATAGCATAAGCACACCCTAGACACCCCCCTTCATCTCTGTTACCTCGCACCAATCCTGCAGACCCCGGATTCGTTCCGGGGTCGTTACGTTTGTCAGGATGTTCGAACCTGGGGACCTTCGGGGCCCTATAACTCAGGCACCTACGGGGGCCTTAAACATAGCGGGTCCAAAGACAAGAACCTAAGGGCCTGCACGCTAAACGGAAGACAGAAAGCATGGCACTCAAGTCGTATAAACCGACGACGCCGGGCCAGCGTGGGCTGGTTCTGATCGACCGTTCGGAGCTTTGGAAAGGGCGTCCGGTCAAATCCCTCACTGAGGGCCTGACCAAATCGGGCGGCCGGAACAACACCGGACGGATCACTGCACGCCGCCGTGGCGGCGGCGCAAAGCGCCTCTACCGGATCGTTGACTTCAAACGGAACAAATTTGATGTAGCGGCCACCGTTGAGCGGATCGAATACGACCCGAACCGGACCGCATTCATCGCGCTGATCAAATACGAAGACGGCGAGCAAGCCTACATCCTGGCGCCGCAGCGTCTGGCAGTCGGCGACAAGGTCATCGCCTCCGCGAAGGCCGACATCAAGCCGGGCAACGCAATGCCGTTCTCGGGCATGCCGATCGGTACCATCGTTCACAACATCGAAATGAAGCCCGGCAAAGGCGGCCAGATCGCCCGTGCAGCCGGTACCTACGCTCAGTTCGTTGGCCGTGACGGCGGTTACGCTCAGATCCGCCTGTCCTCGGGCGAACTGCGCCTGGTCCGTCAGGAATGCATGGCCACCGTCGGTGCCGTGTCGAACCCGGACAACTCGAACCAGAACTTCGGTAAAGCCGGCCGTATGCGTCACAAGGGCAAGCGTCCCTCCGTGCGTGGTGTCGTGATGAACCCGATCGACCACCCCCACGGCGGTGGTGAAGGCCGGACCTCCGGTGGCCGCCACCCGGTGACCCCCTGGGGCAAACCGACCAAGGGCAAACGGACCCGCAACAAAAACAAGGCGTCGCAGAAGCTTATCGTCCGCTCGCGCCACGCCAAGAAGAAAGGCCGCTAATCCATGGCACGTTCCGTATGGAAGGGCCCCTTCGTTGATGCTTACGTCCTGAAGAAGGCCGAAGCAGCGCGTGAATCGGGCCGCAATGAAGTGATCAAGATCTGGTCGCGCCGTTCCACCATCCTGCCGCAGTTCGTCGGCCTGACCTTTGGTGTGTACAACGGCCAGAAGCATATCCCCGTCAACGTCTCGGAAGACATGATCGGTCAGAAGTTCGGTGAATACTCGCCGACCCGCACCTATTATGGCCACGCCGCAGACAAAAAAGCGAAGCGGAAGTAAGTCATGGGCAAGGAAAAGAACCCCCGCCGCGTGGCAGACAACGAAGCAATGGCAAAACTGCGCATGCTCCGTACCTCCCCGCAGAAACTGAACCTGGTGGCTCAGATGATCCGCGGCAAGAAAGTCGAGAAGGCGCTGACCGACCTGACTTTCTCCAACAAGCGGATTGCGCAGGACGTGAAGAAATGCCTTCAGTCCGCCATCGCGAATGCTGAAAACAACCACAACCTGGATGTCGATGAGCTGATCGTCGCCGAGGCATGGGTTGGCAAGAACCTGACCATGAAGCGCGGCCGTCCGCGTGCCCGTGGCCGGTTCGGCAAAATCCTGAAGCCGTTCGCGGAGATCACCATCAAGGTGCGTCAAGTTGAGGAGCAAGCCTAATGGGTCAGAAAGTCAATCCGATCGGCATGCGCCTTCAGGTGAACCGCACCTGGGACAGCCGCTGGTACGCCGACACCAAAGACTATGGTGATCTGCTGCTCGAGGACATCAAAATCCGCGAGTTCATCAAGGAAGAGTGCAAGCAGGCAGGCGTTGCGCGCGTGATCATCGAGCGCCCGCACAAGAAATGCCGCGTCACCATCCACACCGCACGTCCGGGCGTCATCATCGGCAAGAAAGGCGCGGACATCGAAGTCCTGCGCAAGAAGCTGGCCAAGATGACCGACTCCGAGCTGCACCTCAACATCGTTGAAGTGCGCAAGCCGGAACTGGACGCTCAGCTGGTCGGCGAGTCGATCGCTCAGCAGCTGGAGCGCCGTGTGTCCTTCCGCCGCGCAATGAAGCGGGCCGTGCAGAACGCCATGCGCATGGGCGCCCTGGGTATCCGGGTGAACGTCGCTGGCCGTCTGGGCGGTGCGGAAATCGCGCGTACCGAATGGTACCGTGAAGGCCGCGTGCCGCTGCACACCCTGCGTGCCGACATCGATTACGCACACTCCGAAGCGATGACCCCCTACGGGATCATCGGGATCAAGGTCTGGATCTTCAAAGGCGAGATCATGGAGCACGATCCTTCGGCGCGTGACCGTAAAGCACAAGAAATCCAGGACGGCCCTGCACCCCGTGGTGCTGGTGGCGGCCGTCGCTAAGGAGGATTTGAGATGCTTCAGCCAAAGCGCACTAAATTCCGCAAGATGCACAAGGGCCGGATCCACGGCCTGGCAAAAGGCGGCTCGGACCTGAACTTCGGCACCTATGGCCTGAAGGCAACCACCCCTGAGCGTGTGACTGCACGCCAGATCGAGGCTGCCCGCCGTGCCATGACCCGCCACATGAAGCGTCAGGGCCGTGTCTGGATCCGTATCTTCCCGGACACTCCGGTGACCTCGAAGCCGACCGAAGTCCGTATGGGTAAAGGTAAAGGCTCCGTGGACTACTGGGCAGCCAAGGTTAAGCCTGGCCGCGTGATGTTCGAGATCGACGGCGTCAGCGATGAGATCGCCCGCGAGGCCCTGCGCCTGGCAGCGATGAAGCTGCCGGTCAAGACCCGCGTCGTGGTCCGCGAAGACTGGTAAGCCCTGCTGCTTCCGCGAAATGCAAGCCCCCGCCGGGAGACCGGCGGGGGCTTTTCCGTTTGCTGAATGCCGGCCTCTGCACCGGCGGCAAGCCGCGGCCGTGCCGCCGGGAGAAGTAGGTCGCATTTTACGAGGTTTTGATTTCTTAAGGACCTGTTCACCAATTGCTTCAATCCTGAGCCCAGAGGTTGTGCTGTCCGGTGCCTGCTCCTTGGAGGAGGGCCGCGGGTCGGAAACCCGCCAGGACAGCGTGTTTGTTTAGTAATGAATGGAGTGCTCAGCGATGCGAATGATGGTTCCTGCCGCCCTGCTTGTTTCTCTGTCCGCTTGCGCAGCGGTAGAGACAGACCCTAACGATCTTTCCAATATGTTCGGCCCCGCAACCAACTACCGCAACCCGGTAGCGCAGCGGGAGATGGTGCAAAGCTTCCTGCCGCAGGAAACCGTGTCGCGCAGCGGCCATTCCGCGCATTGGACTTCGCCGAACGGCTGCACCTATTCACGCACCCAGGCGCCCGGGCGTGCACCGGTCTGGTATCTGGTTCAGAACCCGCATCACGTCGGGATGCCGAATGCGCACCGGGACTGCGCAATTACCGTGGTAGACGGCTACTAAGAAAGCCCGGCACGAGAGCCTGCCTGCCTGGCCTGCGCAGCAGTCCGCCAGGCGCGGCACCCGGGGGCAGGCTCAAAGGCTCCGGTACTGGCCGCGCCCTGAAGGCGGGCCCGGCGCCATCCCCGACAGGCCAAAATCCCCGATAGGATAAAGCCCCTGCAAGTTTCCTTGCAGGGGCTTTTTCAGTTGGCGTGCCGGAGAGGGGGAGGGCGGCATTGCTGCACCGGCCCGTTGCGGCCGGTGCAGGGGCAGCGTTCACGCCGCCTGTGCGGCGTCCGCCTGGCCAGGTTCCGCGGCTGGCGCTGCGGGCGCGGCAGGCTCAAGGCGGAAGCCGGCAATGGCGCGCGCCAGGCTCGCCGCCTCGTCGCGCAGCATCTGGCCGGCCGCCGCGGTTTCCTCAAGCATGGCGGCGCTGCGCTGGGAATCCTTGTCCAGCGCCTCCAGCGCCACATTCACCTCGGAGATGCCGTTGGCCTGCTCGGTCGTGTTCTCGGCGATCTCGTTCACCTTCTCCGCAGCCTGGGTAACGGTCTGAAGGATGGCAACCAGCGCCTCGCCGGCCTCATCCACCAGTTCCACCCCGCCGGTGACTTCGCTCTGGCTGCTGCTGATCAGCGTGCTGATCTCCTTGGCCGCGTCCGAAGACCGCTGCGCCAGCGCCCGCACCTCAGAGGCGACAACCGCAAACCCGCGCCCGGCTTCGCCCGCACGGGCGGCCTCCACCCCGGCGTTGAGCGCCAGCAGGTTGGTCTGGAAGGCCACGTCGTCGATCAGACCGGTGATCTTGGAGATCGCGTCCGAGGATTCCTTGATGCGCTGCATGGCGGAGACGGTCTTGTCGGCAACCTCCCGGGTGGCTTCCGCCTTGGTTTGGGCGTCGTTGACGAACTGGCGGGCGTCCTGCGCGCTGCTGGCGGTATCGTGGACCGTGTCGCGGACGATCTGCAGCGCGGCGGAGGTCTCCTCCAGCGCTGCGGCGGAGGATTCGCCGCGTTGCGACGCGTCGGCGACGGCGGAGGAAATCTCCTGCGAGGTGTTGTTCAGCATATCGCCGCTGCCTGCCAGCTGCCGGACCACGGTTTCCAGACTGCCGGCCAGGTTGTCGATCGCCCCGGCGATGTCCTTGAAAACGCCCTTCTGGCCCGCAGGCATCCGCTGGGTCAGGTCGCCCTCGGCGATGGCGTCCAGCACCCGCAGCACATCGCCCAGGCCCTTCTCGGCCACTTCGCCGATGGTGTTCACGCCCTGGCCCAGGCCGCTGTCGCGGCCGCCGCCACTGGTTGCGATGCGGCGCGAGAAGTCCCCCTCGCCGCAGGCTGCGATGACTTCGGAAATCTCCCCGTTCAGCTGCTGTTTTGCGGCCTCCGCCTTGCGGAACTCACCGGCTGCATTGGCAATTGCAGCGATTTCACGGATGCTCGTTTTTGGGATTTCCGGGCTGAAGTCGTTCTGCATCATCTTCTTCAGAACGGTGTCGGTCTGTTTGAGCGGCCGGGCGATGCTGCGCGCCAGCAGCAGGGCCACTGCCACAAAGAGGATGGAGCCGCCAATGCCGGCCCGCAGTGCATTCGTCTGAGCCTCGGCGCTGACGGTCTTGCCCCGGGTGCGCACCTGGTCAAGCAGGCTGCGCACGTCCGTGTGGACGGCAGCCAGCAGCGGCTCGGCGTTGGCGTAGTGGCCGGAGACCTCTTTGCGCAGCTGTTTTTCCTTCAGCGATTCCTCCACATAGGCCGCAAAGGACTTCTGATAGACATCCATCAGCCCCAGGATCTCTTTCTGCTGGGCCGCGCTGTCGTAGAAGCTGGCCGGGAAGGCGCGGAACTCTTCCACCCGGGCGTTCAGGCGGTCCAGATACTTTGGCGCCTGCCGCATGATAAAGTCCTTCTCGTGCCGCCGCATCATCAGCATCTTCACCTGCATGACCGGCTGATCCAGTTCCTTGAGCGTGCTTTCGGCATTCTTGACGGCCTTGCGCAGCTGCCCTTCCAGACCGCTGTTTTCGTCCAGCCCCAGCCGTTTGTTGCTGCCCGCCAGCGCGATGAAGCTGGCGTCGTAGGCCTCGATCGACGCGCCGATCTGGTTCAGTTGCTTTACCGATGCTGACAGTTCCGCGACCTCCGGCATTTGCCGGGTCAGCGATGCATAGGTCGCCTTGATCCGGTCCATCGTTTCCGCGTGGCGGACGGTGTATTTTTCGTCGCGGCGCAGCAGGAAATCCTTCTCGGCGCGGCGGGCCATGAGGAACTCGAGCTCGATTTCATCGAGGCTCAGGTAGATCTCTTCAATTCCGGCGACGCGCTGTTGCATGTCGTCGCGCACGCCGTGCGAATAGAGCAGGAGGCTGACCAGGGCGGCCATTAAGCCGCCGGCCAAAACGATGATCGAGAGGATAGCAGTACTGACGGTAAATCTTGGTTTCATGTGACCTGGACCATTTCACTGAGACATCATTCTGGATTTTTTTAATCCACGATGACGGCCAATCGTTAAATCAGCGTGATATTCGGCGTTCCAATTTTCATTATTCGAACAAATTCGCGGTCCCGGGCTGCGCCAAGGGGGTGCTGCGCAACCGGATCCTGACCCGCGGCAGGGTCTCGCGCTTGCCAGCGGTCTGCGGTATGACGCGGACATGGCCCAGATTGAATCGCTCTTTGTGACCCGTCTCTACCGCGCGCAGCTGTCCGAATTCGGACCCAAGGTTGATGCGCAGGAACTGGAAAACTCCTGCCTTGTCATCGCTGGCGATGACGATGCCGGACAGGACTGGTGCGAGGAGAACGGCTATCCCGGTTATACCTCCTATGCCTCGCTGACGGATCTGCCCTGGCGGTTTCCGATCTTTGCCGACCTGGTGAAGTCGCTGGATCAGCATGTCGCTGCCTTTGCCAAGGATCTGGAGTTTGACCTGGACGGGCGCGAACTGAAGCTGGAGGATCTGTGGATCAACATCTTGCCTGAGGGCGGCACCCACTCCAGCCACTTGCACCCGCATTCGGTGATATCCGGCACCACCTATGTGTCGATGCCGGACGGTGCCAGCGCGCTCAAACTGGAGGATCCGCGCTCTGCCCGGATGATGGCGGCGCCCACCCGCACCAAGGACGCGCGGCGCGAATTGCAGCCCTTCATCTACATGAAGCCGGACGTGGGCGATGTGCTGCTGTGGGAAAGCTGGCTGCGCCACGAAGTGCCGATGAACATGGCCGAGGACGAGCGGATCTCGGTCAGCTTCAATTACAAGTGGGAGTGAACCCCGTTCGCCGCTCCTGGCAAGGCGATTGTCTGACACCAACCGACTGGAACCCCAAATGCATCCCAAGATCCGACGCGCGCTTCATGCAATCGGCCTCCACGTAAGCAGTGCGTCCAAGTACAAGGCGTTGCAGAACGCGCTGGAGGAAAGCCGCCGCAAGGCTGCTGAGGGCGAAGCTTTCCGGGATTTCCTGCTGGCCAATCTCAACGGCACAAGCGCCGGCTGGGAGTCTCAGGCCAGCCAGGATGTCTTCGCTCTGGTTGCCAACGGGTTCAAGCGGGGCGGGTATTTCGTCGAGTTCGGGGCCACCAACGGCAAATCCATCAGCAACACGTACACGCTGGAAAAGGAGTTCGGCTGGACCGGTATCGTGGCTGAGCCCGCGAAGTGCTGGCACGAGGATCTGCGCCGGAACCGGTCCTGCGAGGTCGAGTTCGACTGCGTCTGGAAGGAAACCGGGGCCGAGCTGGAGTTCAAGGAAACCGGCGCGGCGGAGCTGTCGACGATTTCAGACTTCAGCGAAGCCGACCTGCACTCCCGAAGCCGCCGCAAGGCCATAAGCTATCCGGTCAAGACCGTCTCGCTGCTGGATATGCTCGACCGCCACGGCGCCCCGCGGGAGATTGATTTCATGTCGGTTGATACCGAGGGCAGCGAACTGGACATTCTGCAGGCGTTCGATTTCAGCAAGTACCGGTTCAACGCCATCACGGTGGAGCATAATTACACTGAGCAGAGGGCCGCGATCCGGGCGCTGCTGGAGCAGAACGGCTACAGGAACGTGGCCGCCGGGGCGTCCGGCTATGATGACTGGTTCGTGCCGGCCGGCAGCCCGCTGAAAACCGGCTGAAGGGCCGGGGCCGCAGCCGCCGGCGGGGCGGCCAATCTTTCGCTTGCCCCCGCACCCTGTCTCCTTTATAGGGACCCATCGCTTGTCCCCAATCCGTCTCGGATCCGGGCCAAGTGATTCTTTTTTCCGCGCTTTGCGGCGCGGTTTGACATAACCCACCAGGTTGCAAGGTGACCCGTCAGGGGCCTTCTGGTGCTTTGGACAAGGAACAAAGGCGATGAACGCCAATGATCTGCGCGAGAAGACCGTGGATGAACTCCGCGATATGCTCGCATCCCTGAAAAAAGAGAGCTTCAACCTGCGCTTTCAGCAGGCAACCGGTCAGCTGGAAAACACTGCCGGCATCAAAGCGGCCCGCCGCAACGCTGCCAAAGTGAAGACCATCCTGAACGAAAAAGCTGCAGCAGCAGCCGAATAAGGAGCGACACAATGCCCAAACGTATCCTGCAAGGCGTTGTGACCAGCGACGCAAACGCCCAGACCGTCACCGTCTCGGTTGAACGCCGCTTCACGCACCCGGTTCTGAAGAAAACCGTCCGTAAGTCCAAGAAATACCGGGCTCACGACGAAAAGAACGCTTTCAAGGTCGGCGACACTGTCCGCATCATCGAATGCGCGCCGAAATCGAAAACGAAACGCTGGGAAGTTCTGGAAGCCTAAGAGTCTCATCCGAGACTCCTGGCGGCTAGACTTAACAGTCAGTCGAAACCCTGGGGGATACCAGCACGCATCGCTGCCCCATAGGTCGGGAGAAACCACATGATCCAGATGCAAACAAATCTGGATGTAGCTGACAACTCCGGCGCACGCCGAGTTCAGTGCATCAAGGTTCTGGGTGGCTCCAAGCGTAAATACGCATCCGTTGGCGACATCATCGTCGTCTCGGTCAAGGAAGCCATCCCGCGCGGCCGCGTGAAAAAAGGCGACGTCCGTAAGGCCGTTGTCGTGCGCACCGCCAAAGAAGTCCGCCGCGAAGACGGCACCGCGATCCGTTTTGACCGGAACGCAGCCGTTATCCTGAACAACAACAACGAGCCGGTCGGTACCCGTATCTTTGGCCCGGTTGTTCGTGAACTGCGCGCGAAGAACTTCATGAAGATCATCTCGCTTGCTCCGGAGGTGCTGTAATCATGGCTGCTAAACTCCGCAAAGGCGACAAGGTCGTCGTGCTGGCCGGCAAGGACAAGGGCAAGGAAGGCACCATCGCCTCCGTTGACCCGAAAGCCGGCAAAGCCGTTGTCGAAGGCGTGAACATGGCGATCCGCCACACCCGCCAGACCCAGAACAGCCAGGGCGGCCGTCTGCCCAAGGCACTGCCGATCGACCTGTCGAACCTGGCACTGCTGGACAGCAACGGCAAAGCAACCCGCGTCGGCTTCCGCGAGGAAGACGGCAAGAAGGTGCGCTTCGCCAAGACCACCGGGGAGACTGTCTGATGCTTGACGCTGCAACCTACACCCCGCGCCTGAAGACCCTCTACAAAGAGACCATCCGTGGCGCTCTGAAAGAGGAATTCGGCTACAAGAACGACATGATGCTCCCCAAGCTGGAGAAAATCGTTCTGAACATCGGCTGTGGCCGCGCTGCTGTCAAAGACAGCAAGAAAGCCAAATCCGCTCAGGCCGACCTGACCCTCATCGCGGGCCAGAAAGCTCTGACCACCGTGGCCAAGAACTCCATCGCCGGCTTCCGCGTTCGCGAAGGCATGCCGATGGGCGCCAAGGTGACCCTTCGCGGCGACCGGATGTACGAATTCCTGGATCGTCTGATCACCATCGCGATGCCCCGTATCCGCGACTTCCGCGGCGTTTCGGGCACCTCGTTTGACGGCCGCGGCAACTATGCCATGGGCCTGAAAGAGCACATCGTGTTCCCGGAAATCGATTTCGACAAGATCGATGAGCCCTGGGGCATGGACATCGTGATCGCCACCACCGCGAAAACCGACGCGGAAGCAAAGGCGCTGTTGAAAGCTTTCAACATGCCCTTCAACAGCTAAGCGCGGGAAGGAAGAGACCATGGCTAAGAAAAGCATGATCGAACGCGAGAAGAAGCGCGAGCGCCTGGTGGCAAAATACGCCGCAAAGCGTGCCGAGCTGAAAGAAATCGCAAACGACGAATCCCGCCCGATGGAAGAGCGCTTCAAGGCGCGTCTGAAACTGGCGAAACTGCCGCGCAACTCGGCTCCGAGCCGTTTGCACAACCGCTGCCAGCTGACCGGCCGTCCGCACGCTTACTACCGTAAGCTGAAGATCAGCCGTATCGCGCTGCGCGAGCTGGGGTCTGCTGGCCAGATCCCCGGCCTGGTGAAATCGAGCTGGTAAGGGAGAGAGTGGTATGAACGATCCTATCGGCGATATGCTCACCCGTATCCGTAACTCTCAGATGCGCGGCAAATCCACCGTCATGACCCCGGCTTCCAAGCTGCGGGCATGGGTGCTGGACGTGCTGGCGGACGAGGGCTACATCCGCGGTTATGAGAAAACCACTGGTGAAAATGGCCACCCGGCCATCGAAATCAGCCTGAAATATTTCGACGGCGAACCTGTCATTCGCGAGCTCAAGCGGGTCTCCAAGCCCGGCCGCCGCGTTTACATGGGCGTCAATGACATCCCGTCGGTCCGTCAGGGCCTGGGCGTGTCGATTGTCTCCACCCCCAAGGGTGTGATGTCGGACGCAAACGCACGCGCAGCCAACGTTGGCGGCGAAGTGCTTTGCACCGTCTTCTAAGGAGGCCTCGCAATGTCCCGTATTGGTAAGAAACCGGTCGAACTGCCCAGCGGCGTATCCGCCTCTGTGTCCGGCCAGACCATCGAAGTGAAAGGCCCGAAAGGCGCCCGCACCTTCACCGCGACTGACGACGTCACCCTGTCGGTCAACGACAATGTTGTCACCATCGAGCCGCGCGGCAAGTCCAAGCGTGCCCGTCAGCAGTGGGGCATGTCCCGCACTCAGGTGGCCAACCTCGTGACCGGCGTGACCCAGGGCTTCAAGAAAGAACTGGAGATCCAGGGTGTGGGTTACCGGGCTCAGATGCAGGGCAACACCCTGAAGCTGAACCTGGGCTACAGCCACGATGTCGACTTCGTTGCTCCGGAAGGTATCACCATTACCGCGCCGAAGCAGACCGAAATCGTTGTGGAAGGTATCGACCAGCAGCAGGTGGGCGAAGTGGCGGCGAAAATCCGCGACTGGCGCCGTCCGGAGCCCTACAAGGGCAAAGGCATCCGCTACAAGGGCGAGTTCATCTTCCGCAAGGAAGGCAAGAAGAAGTAAGGACCAGCAAAATGGCAAACAGCAAACGTACCCTGTTTCTGAAGCGCCGGCTGCGCGTCCGGAACAAGCTTCGCAAAGTGAACGCAGGCCGTCCGCGTCTGTCCGTGCACCGTTCGAACAAGAACATCTCTGTTCAGCTGATCGACGACCTGCGCGGTGTGACCGTGGCGTCCGCTTCGACCCTGGAAAAAGATCTGGGCGTTGTCGGCAAGAACAACGTCGAAGCAGCGGCCAAGGTTGGTGCAGCGATCGCCGAGCGCGCAAAAGCGGCTGGCGTGACCGAAGCCTACTTCGACCGCGGCGGCTTCCTGTTCCACGGCAAGGTGAAGGCTCTGGCCGACGCTGCGCGTGAAGGCGGCCTGAAGATCTAATCTCATGCGGGCGGCCTCTCGGGGCCGCCCCGATGATCCGGGAACCCGGACCCGTGCCGGGTTCACCAAGGATTGAGAACAAAAGGCGCCTGGCGCCCTATGAAAGGAATGCCTGATGGCAGAACGTGAAAACCGCCGCGGCCCCCGCCGCGACCGTGAAGAAACTCCGGAGTTCGCAGATCGTCTGGTCGCGATCAACCGCGTGTCGAAAACCGTAAAAGGCGGCAAGCGCTTTGGCTTCGCAGCCCTGGTTGTCGTTGGCGACCAGAAAGGCCGCGTGGGCTTTGGCAAGGGCAAGGCGAAAGAAGTGCCTGAGGCGATCCGCAAGGCGACTGAGCAAGCGAAGCGCCAGATGATCCGCGTGCCGCTGAAAGAGGGCCGCACCCTGCACCACGACATGGCCGGCCGTCACGGCGCAGGAAAAGTTGTGATGCGCACCGCGCCTGAAGGTACCGGTATCATCGCAGGTGGTCCGATGCGTGCCGTGTTCGAGATGCTGGGCATCAAGGACGTGGTCTCCAAGTCGATCGGCTCGCAGAACCCCTACAACATGATCCGCGCCACCCTGAACGGCCTGCAGAAAGAGCAGAGCCCGCGTTCGGTGGCTCAGCGCCGCGGCAAAAAGGTTGCTGACATCCTGCCCAAGCGGGACGACGCACCGGCAGCTGCCGAAGCTGAAGCGTAAGGAGTAGAGAGACATGGCAAAAACCATCGTCGTCAAGCAGATCGGCTCGCCGATCCGCCGCCCCGCCAAACAGCGCGCAACCCTGGTTGGCCTGGGCCTGAACAAGATGCACAAGACCCGCGAGCTGGAGGACACCCCCTCCGTGCGCGGCATGGTCAACTCGATCCCGCACCTGGTTCAGATCATCGAAGAGCGCGGCTAAGCCCTTTTCGGTATCAGACTTTGGAAAACGCCCCCGGTTCTGCCGGGGGCGTTTTTCGTTTCGCGGGCGCCGCTTCAGGTCCCGATTGTCCGGACTGAGGCGACGCGGACGTGTTGTGCCGCGGCCTTTGCATGGTATGCCTTTGCAGATGCGTTCTGGCAAAGGCAGCGAACCCGCAATGACCGACCCGACCCGCGATGCCCCGAGGACACCCGCCCGCACCGTTTTTGCCTTGATGGCGGGCTTGCTGTTTCTGCTCACCGGTGTCCTTGGCCTGTCCGGGCGCAGCGATTGGAACCCGCTTGCCACTGTCTCAGAGCAGACAGCGGAGACCATCGCGGCCTCAGCGGTGACAGTTTATGTTTCGCTCCGGGCGATCAACGCGGCGCTGTCCACGGCGCAGGAGATCGAGGTGGGCGCATCGGTTGTCGGCCAGGCCAGCCTGCAGCCGCTGAAGGTGCTGGAACCCGTTGATGACACGGTGGAGCGCGTGGCCGATGCCGTGTTCCTCGTTGCGGCCGGCGCCGCGCTTGCCGCCGTTGGTCTGGCGCCGGTGGTGTCGGTTGGCCTCGTCGTTCTCGGCGCCGCGCTGCTGGGCCGGATCGCCCTCGGCCGCAGTCCGGCGTTCGCCCGAAGAGTGAAACCGCTTTGCGATAAGGGGATCACGCTTGGCATCGCGGTGGGCTTTGCCATCCCTGCAGTGTTTGTGCTGGCTGTGCGGGTCGGGGAGCAAGCCACTGCAGCGCAGATGAGCACTGCCATGGCAGAGCTTGATGCCGTCGCGCATAAGGCGAATTTCCTCATCGGCGCGGAGGCGGATGAGGCGGCGGCGGTGTCTCCGGCAGATGAGGGGGATGCAGGGGTGTTTGGCTGGCTGAGCAGCCGGATCAGCGAAGCCGGCGACAGCGTAAGCGGTGTTTTTGAGCAGAGCGGCCGGTATCTGGAGGCCGCCCAGGTCTTCGTGGAGGAAGCCGATACGATTCTTCGCGCATCCCTGACAATAATCGGCATCTTTACGCTCCGGATGCTCGTGCTGCCGGTCTTCCTGCTTTGGGGGGCGTTGTCGCTGCTGAAGGCCGTCCTGCGTCCCGCGTCCGGCGGGTGACGCCCTCAATACCTCTCGCGTGACCGGTGCCAGGCCTGCATCCCAGGCCGGAACAGGCTGCGGATACTCCCATTCAATGACCAAGGTTTGCGCCGGGGCAGGGCGGCTATCCGGCCCCAACGATCCCTTGCAGCGCGTGCATATCGGCTTGCCGGTTGCGTCAGTTGTTGGAATCGGGCGGTGCGCCTATCTCGGGCCTGTCACAGAAAAGACCAAACAACGGACCGCCGGGAATAGGCCCGGCCCAAGAGACAAGGAACATCAAGATGGCACATGTTATCACCGCCGCCCCGTCGCTCAGCCTGACCGCCCGCATCCGCCGCACTGTCGACGGCGTACTGGAAGCCTGGGCGCTGCACCGCGAATACCAGCGCACCTACAACGAGCTGGACGGCCTGAGCGATCACGAGCTGGCAGATATCGGCGTGCGCCGCAGCGATATCGCCGACATCGTGCAGCAGCACGTATACGGCAAGTAATTCTCGTCCGGGCTTCTCTCCTCCTCCTCCTCCTTCAAGCCCGGGCCAAAGCGCTCCTGCCCTCGCGGGCGGGGGCGTTTTCTTTTGCCGGGTCTTCAAATTCCCTCACGCGATTGTGCTATGCGGGCGCTGCATAGCCGCCAGACCAAAGCAGCCGTTGCGCCGGTTCCGGGCCATCCCTATTTCCCGTTCACCTCAGACGAACAGATAAAGCTACGCGCCGGGAACACGTTCCGGCACCGCAGCGAAGGAACAAGAACAATGGCTTATTCAACTCTCACCGCGCCTGCCTCTGCAGGCATTCCCGCCCGTCTGCGCGGCATCGCCGCTGGCCTGATCCAGAACTGGAAGCTGCGCCGCGAGTACCAGCGCACCGTGCGTGAGCTGCGCGCGCTGTCCAGCCGTGATCTGGCGGACATCGGCCTCAGCCGCTGCGCCATCCCCGGCGCCGCCCGCGAGCACGTCTACGGCAAGTGATCTCCCTGGCCGGCTGCGGATCCTCCTCCCTCTCCAAAGCCCGGCCCCAAAGCGCCCCTGCCAACCCGGCGGGGGCGTTTTTGTTTTTCAGGCTCAGCGCCCCCCGCCCGGCCGCAAGGCCGGTGTGTGCTGGCCGTTGCGCACCCGCCGTACGCACCGCGCACCGGAATTAAACCCGGGTCTGGCAGGATCATCGCCGGTCATGATCACCCGCCGGGCCTGACACCCCCGGCACCTGGAACTGGGCTCCGGCGTGGCACCCGGAGCGCGCAAATCGCGTTTTCGCATGGGGGCAACCCCATCCCATCTCCACCCCGGCGGCGCCGCCAACCTATTAACGGACGGCCAGCAGCGGAACGGAAACAGCGACAGACGGCAGGACACGCAACCGGCAGGGCAGGGGCCTTGGCGGGTGTTCCCGTGCGCAATTGGATATGCCTATCCCGCGGGGCTTGATCCCGTCCCCCATCAGGTCTATAGGCACCCGGTGGCGTTCTGCGCCACGGAATCACCAATCAAGAAACGCCGCGGTCGGGCCATCACGCTTCGGGGCCCGCATCCGGCAAGGAGAAGCGACATGAAACTTCACGAACTGCGCGACAATCCCGGCGCCGCCAAGAAACGCACCCGTGTGGCCCGTGGCCCGGGTTCCGGCAAAGGTAAAATGGGCGGCCGTGGTATCAAAGGCCAGAAATCCCGTTCGGGCGTCTCGATCAATGGCTACGAAGGCGGCCAGATGCCGCTGTACCAGCGTCTGCCCAAGCGCGGCTTCAATAAGCCGAACCGCAAGGCATACGCCGTTGTGAACCTGGGCCTGATCCAGAAGTTCATCGACGCAGGCAAGCTGGACGCAGCCTCCATCGACGAGGATTCGCTGGTTGCATCCGGCCTGGTGCGCCGCAAGCTGGACGGCATCCGCGTCCTGGCCAAAGGCGAACTGACTGCCAAAGCCACCATCTCGGTCACCGGCGCGTCGAAGGCCGCTGTTGAGGCCGTTGAAAAAGCTGGCGGCGCTCTGACTGTGGCAACTGCAGCCGCCGCAGAGTAACGGCTTGTGAGCGGCGCCAATGCCGCTTACATAGTCCTAAGTTTTCCTAGAACGCCGCCCGAGCCGGAAAACGGTTCCGGGCGGCGTTTCGCTAAAGAAGAGACCTTTTCATGGTATCAGCAGCAGAACAAATGGCGGCGAACACCAGCTGGGCTGCCCTTGGCAAGGCCACGGATCTGCGCAACCGCATCCTGTTCACCATCGGCCTTTTGATTGTCTACCGCCTGGGCACCTTTATTCCGGTTCCGGGAATCGACGCAGCCGCCCTGCGCCAGTTCATGGAGCAGGCAGGCCAGGGCATCGGCGGCATGGTGTCGATGTTCACCGGCGGCGCGCTTGGCCGGATGGGGATTTTTGCCCTTGGCATCATGCCCTATATCTCCGCCTCCATTATCGTTCAGCTTCTGACCTCGATGGTGCCCTCGCTTGAGCAGCTCAAGAAAGAGGGCGAGCAGGGCCGCAAGAAGATCAACCAGTACACCCGCTACGGCACCGTGGCGCTGGCGACCGCGCAGGCTTATGGCCTGGCCGTGTCGCTGGAGCAGGGCGACCTGGCGACCGATCCGGGCATGTATTTCCGCATGGCCTGCATGATCACCCTGGTGGGCGGCACCATGTTCCTGATGTGGCTGGGCGAGCAGATCACCCAGCGCGGCATCGGCAACGGCATTTCGCTCATCATCTTCGTCGGCATTATTGCCGAGGTTCCGGCTGCGATTGCCCAGTTCTTCGCCTCCGGCCGTTCCGGCGCGATCAGCCCGGCCGTGATCATCGGCGTGATCCTGATGGTCGTCGCGGTGATCATGTTCGTGGTGTTCATGGAACGCGCGCTGCGCAAGATCCACATCCAGTACCCGCGCCGCCAGGTCGGCATGAAGGTCTATGACGGCGGTTCCTCGCATCTGCCGGTCAAGGTGAACCCGGCGGGCGTGATCCCGGCGATCTTCGCCTCCTCGCTGCTGCTGCTGCCGACCACCATTTCGGCGTTCTCCTCGGGTGCGGCGACCGGTCCGGTGATGTCCTGGCTGCTGGCCAACTTCGGCCCCGGCCAGCCGCTGTACCTGCTGTTCTTCGTCGTGATGATCGTGTTCTTCGCCTACTTCTACACCTTCAACGTCTCCTTCAAACCGGAGGACGTGGCGAACAACCTGAAGAACCAGAACGGCTTTGTCCCCGGCATCCGCCCCGGCAAGAAGACCGCTGAATACATCGAGTATGTGGTCAACCGCGTGCTGGTTCTGGGCTCGGCCTATCTGGCGCTGGTCTGCCTTCTGCCGGAGGTCCTCCGCGGCCAATTCGCCATCCCGGTTTATTTTGGCGGCACGTCCGTTCTGATTGTGGTATCCGTCACCATGGACACAATCCAGCAGGTGCAAAGCCACCTCCTCGCGCATCAGTATGAGGGCCTTATCGAGAAGAGCCAGCTGCGCGGGCGCAACAAGAAACGGACAAAACGGGGACCCTCTCGCCGATGACCAACATTATTCTCCTTGGCCCGCCGGGGGCGGGCAAAGGTACGCAGGCGCGCTACCTTGTGGAAAGCCGCGGCATGGTGCAGCTCAGCACTGGTGACATGCTGCGCGAGGCCCAGACCTCGGGCACCGAAATGGGCAAGAAGGTTGCCGCCATCATGGCCGAAGGCAAGCTGGTCACCGACCAGATCGTGATCGGCCTGATCCGCGAGAAGCTGCAGGGCGGCGCCGAGGGCGGCTTTATCTTCGACGGCTTCCCGCGCACCCTGGCCCAGGCCGATGCGCTGGCCAAGCTGCTGGAGGAGATGGATCTCAAGCTCGACGCGGTGATCGAGATGCAGGTCGATGACGAGGCGCTGGTCGCCCGCATCACCGGCCGCTCCACCTGCGGCGGCTGCGGCGAGGTTTATCACGACCAGACCAAGCCCTGGCCCGCGGACGGCAAATGCGCCAACTGCGGCTCCACCGAGGTCAAGCGCCGGGCGGATGACAATGAGGACAGCCTCAAGACCCGCCTGATGGAATACTACAAGAAGACCTCGCCGCTGATCGGCTACTACTACGCCAAGGGCAACCTGCAGCGCATCGACGGCCTCGCCTCGATCGACGAAGTGCGCCAGAACATGGCGTGGATCATGGGCGAGTGAGCCGCCGTCTACCGGATTGAAATGCCCCGTGCCCCGATGGCACGGGGCATTTTCTTTTTTAAAGGCCGAAGGGCCGGGGGCCAGGGGGGGCGTTTTCGCGGAACACGGGGTTGACCCCCGCGGCAATTCCACATAGGCAACCCCATCCCTTCTGGGAATGATTCCCGGCGGGCGGATTCGTCTGTCTGCCTTACCACCTCGAAATGCTGGACCCTCTGGCCACACTGCCACGGTCAAGTGTTGTGAAAAAAGGTTCCGGAACTACGGAACCGCAACGAAAAGGAAAGTGACACGTGGCACGTATTGCCGGCGTTAACATCCCGACTGCAAAGCGGGTTCCCATCGCCCTCACCTATATCACCGGTATCGGCAACACCTCGGCGAAAGCGATCTGCGACGCCGTGGGCATCGACCCGACCCGCCGTGTGAACGAACTCTCCGACGCTGAAGTCCTGGCCGTGCGCGAGCACATCGACGCCAACTACACCGTCGAAGGCGACCTGCGCCGTGAAGTTCAGATGAACATCAAGCGCCTGATGGACCTCGGCTGCTACCGTGGCCTGCGCCACCGCCGCAACCTGCCGGTCCGCGGTCAGCGTACCCATACCAACGCCCGCACCCGCAAGGGCCCGGCGAAGCCGATCGCCGGCAAGAAGAAGTAAGGGAGGCTTGATCAATGGCACGCGATAAATCCCGCATTAAGCGTAAAGAGCGCAAGAACATCGCCTCCGGCGTTGCTCACGTGAACTCTTCGTTCAACAACACCAAGATCCTGATCTCCGACGTGCAGGGCAACGCGATCTCCTGGTCGTCCGCCGGCACCATGGGCTTCAAAGGCTCGCGGAAATCGACCCCCTATGCCGCTCAGATGGCTGCAGAAGATGCAGGCAAGAAGGCACAGGAACACGGTGTTAAGACTCTGGAAGTCGAAGTTCAGGGCCCCGGTTCGGGCCGTGAATCGGCACTGCGCGCACTGGCCGCCGTCGGTTTCAACATCACCTCGATCCGTGATGTGACCCCGATCGCGCACAACGGCTGCCGCCCGCCGAAGCGCCGCCGCGTCTAATCGCAAAATTCTGCTGGGGCCCCGCTTGATTCGCAGGGCCCCAGTGCGTCATTTAAACCTCGGGCGTCCTTGGCCTTCCGGACATGGGGCAGGGACAGGAATGGAGGGAACGCATGATCCACAAAAACTGGGCAGAGCTGATCAAGCCGGCACAGCTGGAAGTGAAGCCGGGCAACGATCCTGCACGCCAGGCAACCGTTGTTGCAGAGCCGCTGGAACGCGGTTTCGGCCTGACCCTGGGCAACGCGCTGCGCCGCGTGCTGATGAGTTCGCTGCAAGGCGCCGCCATCACCAGCGTGCAGATCGACAACGTCCTGCACGAGTTTTCCAGCGTCGCCGGTGTGCGTGAAGACGTCACCGACATCATCCTGAACCTCAAGCAGGTTTCCCTGCGCATGGAAGTCGAAGGCCCCAAGCGCCTGTCGATCAATGCCAAGGGCCCGGCAGTCGTCACCGCAGGCGACATTGCTGAGACCGCCGGCATCGAGGTTCTGAACCGCGATCACGTGATCTGCCACCTGGACGATGGCGCCGACCTGTTCATGGAACTGACCGTGAACACCGGCAAGGGCTACGTCTCGGCAGAGAAGAACAAGCCGGAAGACGCACCGATCGGCCTGATCCCGATCGACGCGATCTATTCGCCGGTCAAGAAGGTCTCCTATGACGTTCAGCCGACCCGTGAGGGCCAGGTTCTGGACTATGACAAGCTGACCATGAAGGTGGAAACCGACGGCTCCATCACCCCCGATGACGCCGTGGCCTTTGCCGCCCGCATCCTGCAGGACCAGCTGTCGATCTTCGTCAACTTCGACGAGCCGGAATCGGCCGGCCGCCAGGACGAGGACGACGGTCTCGAGTTCAACCCGCTTCTGCTCAAGAAAGTGGACGAGCTGGAACTGTCGGTGCGTTCGGCAAACTGCCTGAAGAACGACAACATCGTCTATATCGGCGACCTGATCCAGAAGACCGAAGCGGAGATGCTGCGCACCCCGAACTTCGGCCGCAAGTCGCTGAACGAGATCAAAGAAGTGCTGTCGGGCATGGGCCTGCACCTTGGCATGGATGTCGAGGACTGGCCGCCGGACAACATCGAAGATCTGGCCAAGAAGTTCGAAGACAGCTTCTAAGGTTTTCGAGGAGGGCTCCGGCCCTCCTCTTCAATGCCCGGGCCTGCCGGGGACGACATGGGCACCTGCCCCAAGGAGAGCAGCTGACACGCATCAGCCGCCTGACAAAGCAAAACGCAAGATAAGGAACTGAAAAATGCGTCACGCACGTGGTTACCGCCGCCTGAACCGTACTCATGAGCACCGCAAGGCCCTGTTCTCCAACATGGCCGGCTCGCTGATCGAGCACGAGCAGATCAAGACCACCCTGCCCAAGGCAAAAGAACTGCGCCCGATCGTTGAAAAACTGATCACCCTGGCGAAACGCGGCGACCTGCACGCCCGCCGTCAGGCCGCAGCCAAGCTGAAAGAGGACAAGGACGTCGCGAAGCTGTTCGAGGTTCTGGGCCCGCGCTACAAGGACCGTCAGGGCGGCTATGTCCGTGTCCTGAAGGCCGGCTTCCGCTATGGCGACATGGCTCCGATGGCCATCATCGAGTTCGTCGACCGCGACGTTTCCGCCAAGGGTGCTGCCGACAAGGCCCGCCTGGAAGCAGAAGAAGCAGCTGCTGAAGCAGACGAATAAGACGCGCTGACCCTTTAGGGTTCGGCTATCTGGCCCCCGCTCCGCCCGGAGCGGGGGTTTTTCGTTACGCGACGACAATCTCTGGATGTTTAGAATTCACATTCTAATTGAAAGAGTATGGTAATTTTATTCTGATTTCACTGCCGCATCTCTTTAGAACCGGATCGGATGTGATGAAAAAGAATAAGACCTCCGCGGCCAGGCGGTTCTCACTGGCAAATCTCAGTATCAAAGCGAAAATTGTTTCGGTGGCCCTGTTTCCCCTGCTGCTGGTGCTTGGCGTCGGCGTCTTGGCTGTTGTGGACCTGGGCCGCATGGAAAAGACCTCCAAGGCGGTGGACCACACCGGCAAGATCCTGAGCGAGGCGCAGTCGCTGGCCGTTGCCGCCCTGGATATGGAAGCCGGGCTGCGCGGCTACCTGCTGGCCGGACGGGAGGAGTTTCTGGAACCCTATGAGGCTGGCCAGACCGACCTGGCCCGGGCGCTGACGGAGCTGAAATCTCTGGCGGCGGATGATCCCCAAATGATGGCGGACCTGCAGGAGGCGGAGCAGATCCTGACCGGCTGGCAGGAGAACGTGGCCGCTGGCGCCATCGAACTGCGCCGGGAAATCGGCGACGCCATGAGCATGAACGACATGGCGGACGCGGTGAAGGAATCCAAGGGCCGGATCCTGTTTGATGAGTTCCGCGCCGAAGTCGGCAAGATCATCGCGGACGAGGAAGTGGAGCTGGCCAACCGCCGCAACATTTTCTCCTCGCTGGTCAATGCGGGGATTGCCGATCCGGACTATCTGAGCGCCTCCCTGGAGGAAGTAGAGAAGGCCCATGAGGTGATCAGCACCGCCAAGGACCTGCTGGCTGCCGCCGTTGACATGGAAACCGGTGTGCGCGGCTTCCTTCTGGCAGGCGACCGGGCGTTTCTGGACCCTTATATGGAAGGCAACGAGCGCTTCAACGAGATCATGGCCGATCTGCGCGTGGCCTTCACGGACAAGCTGATGCAGACCAACCGGCTGAACACGGTGGCAGAGATCATCGGCAACTGGCGCAATGACGTGGTGGTGCCGATGCTGCAGCTGCGCCGGGTGATCGGCAGCGCGGCCACCATGGACGACATGGCCGACCGGGTCGCCGAGGGGCAGGGCAAGGCGTACTTCGACCGGTTCCGCGAAAGCCTGGCCTCGCTGCAGGCCCGCGGCGCCGAGACCATGGCCGCCCGCCGCGCCGCCAGCGAAGACATCGCAGACCAGACCCGGATGATGATCCCCGCCGCAATCGGCGCGGCTATTCTGATTGGCGCGGTTATGGCGCTGGTCACCAGCTCCGGCATTGCCTCCGGCATCCGCCGTATCGTGGTGTCGATGCGCGGCCTGGCCGAGGGCAACAACGCGGTGGAGATCCACGGCCAGCACCGCGGCGACGAAGTTGGCGACATGGCCCGTGCGCTGGAGAAGTTCCGCGACGAGCTGGTGCGGATGCAAGAAGCGGAGAAGCAGAAGGCGGAAAGCAAGGACGCTGAACTGGCGGGCGTGGTGCAGGAGCTGAGCGAGCGCCTGTCGCGCCTGTCGCACGGCGACCTGACCATCCGTATCGAGGAGGCGTTCCCGGAAGAATACGAGCAGCTTCGGGCGGACTTCAACGGCTCCATCGACAACCTCACCGCCACCGTGCAGGAGGTGATCGGCGCTTCGGCCAGCATCCGTAACGGCGCGGCTGAGATCAGCCAGGCCTCCGACGACCTGTCGCACCGCACCGAAAGCCAGGCGGCAACCCTGGAGGAAACGGCCGCCGCCATCGACGAGCTGACCGCCAGTGTGCGCTCGGCAGCCGAAGGCGCGCGCAACGTGGAGACCACCGTGCGGGAGGCCCGCCAGGAGGCCGAAAGCAGCGGCGAGGTGGTGCAGGACGCGGTGACCGCGATGAGCGGCATCGAGGACAGCTCCAACAAGATCTCGCAAATCATTTCGGTGATCGACGACATCGCCTTCCAGACCAACCTGCTGGCGCTGAACGCCGGTGTCGAGGCTGCCCGCGCGGGCGAGGCAGGCCGCGGCTTTGCGGTGGTCGCGTCCGAAGTGCGCGCCCTGGCCCAGCGGTCCTCGGATGCGGCGATGGAGATCAAGACCCTGATCGGCGACAGTTCGCGACAGGTGGCGGAAGGTGTCGATCTGGTCGGCCGCGCCGGCCAGGCGCTGCAGTCCATCGTGGGCCAGGTCAGCCATATCTCCAGCCTGGTGTCGGAGATCGCCGAAGGAGCGGAGGAGCAGTCCACCGGCCTGCATGAGATCAACACCGGCGTCACCCAGCTCGATCAGGTGACTCAGCAGAACGCGGCCATGGTCGAAGAGGCGACCGCGGCAGGCCACATGCTGAATACCGACGCCATGAAGCTCGCCGAACTGGTGGCGCGCTTCCAGGTGGACGGCAGCACTGCCGCGCCTGCGGCTCCTGCGGCTCTGGCATCGCCGGCGCCAACCGCCCACGGCGGGGACGACTGGGACATCGAGGCCAGCCCGGCCCCGGCCGCGGTCCCGGCGGGGGAGGGCAACGCTGCCCGCGATCTCTGGCAGGACTTCTGATCCGCCTGCGCTGCCATGCACTGGCCCTCCCGCGCGGAGGGCCATTTGCCATTTCCAGGGGTGACAGGGGGGCGAATCTCCGCTAGCGTCCGGCCCATGACCCGTACCTATGCCGCATTCTGGTATTTCTTTTATCCGCGCCACATGGCGGACGGAGGGGTCAGCGCATTCTGAGTTAGGACATCGGAACGCACCAGGATACCACCAACCGCCCGCAGCCCGCAGGCGGTTTTTTTGCATCCGCCGCAGCGCCCAGGGCCCCCGCCAAGGAAGCTGAAACATGACACCCCAGACCGAAAACCTCCGCATCACCGGAATGCAGGAACTGATCTCGCCCGAGGACCTCGCCGCACAGCTGCCCTCAACGTCAGCAGCCACCGAGACCGTGCTGGCCAGCCGCACCGCGATCCAGGATGTGCTGCACGGCCGCGATGACCGTGTGATTGCTGTTGTCGGCCCCTGTTCCGTTCACGACCCCAAGGCAGCGATGGACTACGCCCGCCGCCTGGCCCCCCTGCGCGGCCGGCTGGCCGGAGAGCTGGAAATCGTGATGCGGGTCTACTTCGAGAAACCCCGCACCATCTCGGGCTGGAAAGGGCTGATCAACGATCCCGGCCTCGACGGTTCCTTCCGTATTAACGAGGGCCTGGGGCTGGCCCGCCGCCTGTGCCTGGACATCAACGCGCTTGGCCTGCCGGTCGGGACTGAGTTCCTGGATACAGCGGTGCCGCAGTACATCTCTGATCTGGTGGCCTGGGCCGCCATCGGCGCCCGCACCACCGAAAGCCAGATCCACCGCGAGATGGCGTCGGGCCTCAGCTGCCCGGTGGGGTTCAAGAACGGCACCCGCGGCAATGTGCAGATTGCGGTGGACGCGGTGCGCTCGGCCGCGCATCCGCATCATTTCATGGCGCTGGCCAAATCGGGCCGCGCGGCGATTGCTGCCACCAGCGGCAACCCGGACGGCCACCTGATCCTGCGCGGCGGCGGCGGCACCAACTTTGACGCGGCCTCTGTCGATGCGGCCTGCAAACTGGCGGAGAAGGACGGCATCCGCGGCCATGTGATGATCGACGCCAGCCACGCCAACAGCGGCAAAGACCCGATGCGCCAGCCTGCCGTGCTGCGCGATGTAGCGGGCCAGATTGCCGCGGGCGACGGCCGCATCACCGGCGTGATGGTGGAAAGCCACCTGGTGGCGGGCCGCCAGGATCTGGGCAAGGGGGAGCTGACCTACGGCCAGTCGGTCACCGACGGCTGCCTCGGCTGGGAGGACACCGTGGCAGAGCTGGAGCATCTGGCCGCAGCCGTGGCCAAGCGCCGCGCCGTTGCCGCGCAAGGAGAGCTGGCCGAGGCCTGAGGCCTGCCGCAAGGAAACGCGCCTTGCGGCGCGTGCCTCCGGCGGGGAGTATTTGGGGAAAGATGAAAGGCCGGAGCCTTTTTGGCCGCCTGCTTCATCTGGCCCTAAATATCCCGGGGTGAATTGGCCGTCAGGCCAAGAGGGGCAGCGCCCCTCTTACATCAAGCCTGCGGGGCAGCGCCCCTGCGCTCCCGCACCGGCCTGGGGCCTCTCCCGTCTTGCAATCCGCGCGCGCACTCCGCATATCCTTCGGGCAACATCTGCTGGAGCCCCCATGATCCGTCCCGCGCTGACCGCCCTTGCCATCGTTCTTGCCCTGCCTGCCGCCGCCGAAACCCGGGTGCCGCAGAGCCAGGCGGAGATTGCGCTGGGGTTTGCGCCGCTGGTCAAGGAAGCGGCGCCGGCGGTGGTGAACATCTACGCCAAGGTGGTGCGCCAGGTGCAGCAGCGCCGCCGCTCGCCGTTCATGAACGACCCGTTCTTCGATGATTTCTTCCGCGGCTTTGCCGAGCCGCAGCCGCGGGTAGAGAACTCGCTGGGGTCGGGTGTGATCCTGTCGGCGGACGGCATCGTGGTGTCGAACTTCCACGTTGTCGGCAGTGCCACCGAAATCCGCGTGGTGACCGCGGACCGGCGCGAATACAATGCGCGGGTGATCCTGGGCGACAAGGCCAGCGACCTGGCGATCCTGCAGCTGGAAGAGGCCGAAGACCTGCCGTATCTGGAACTGCGCGACAGCGACCAGGTGCAGGTGGGCGAGCTGGCGCTGGCGATCGGCAACCCGTTCGGGGTGGGGCAGACCGTCAGCAGCGGCATCATCTCAGGGCTCGCGCGCACCGGCATGGGGGCGGGCGACGGCTTTGGCTACTACATCCAGACCGACGCGCCGATCAACCCGGGCAACTCCGGCGGCGCGCTGATTGACGTCAATGGCGATCTCATTGGCATCAACACCCGCATCCTGTCGCGTTCCGGCGGCTCCAACGGCATCGGCTTTGCCATTCCCGCCAACCTGGTGGCGGAATTCGTCAATCAGGCCAGGGACGGCGCGGAGGAGTTCCAGCGCCCCTGGGCCGGCATGGCGGGGCAGCCGGTGGATGCGGATCTGGCGGCCTCCCTGGGGATGGATGTGCCGGAGGGCATGGTGGTCTCCGACCTGCACCGGGAAAGCCCCTTTGCCAAGGCGGGGTTCAAGGTGGGCGACGTGATCACCCATGTGGACGGTGAGGTGGTGAATTCACCGTCCGAGATGGTGTTCCGCATGTCGGTGGCGGGGCTTGGGGATATGTCTGTCATCACCCGCCTGCGCGGCAATGAGCGGCAGGAGATCGAGGTGCCGATGATCACGGCCCCCGACCAGCCCCCCGCCAATCCGGTGCAGCTGGATGAGAAAACCGCGCTGCCCGGGCTGACCGTGGCGCGCATCAATCCGCAGGTGATCAGCCGCCTTGGCCTGCCCTTGTCGGCGGAGGGCGTGGTGGTCACCGATCCCGGGCCTTATGCCGGGCGCGGCGGCGTGCAGGCGGGCGACCAGCTGCTGGCCGTGAATGGCCAGGAAGTGACCAGCACCGATGACGTTTATGCAATTCTCGCGGGCAGCACCCGCTGGATCCAGCTGGATCTGAACCGGCGCGGCCGCCACATGGCGCTGAGGTTCCGGCTCTGATGGCGGATCTGTTCGGCAGCCCCGCGTCCGCGGACAGCGAAGCGCAGCAGCCCGCGCCCAACCGGCCGCTGGCCGACCGGCTGCGGCCGCAGTCGCTGGGCGATGTGATCGGCCAGGCCCAAGTGCTGGGGCCGGAGGCGCCGTTGGGCGTGATGCTGGCCTCTGGCTCCTTGTCGTCGCTGATCTTCTGGGGGCCGCCGGGGGTGGGCAAGACCACCATCGCGCGGCTGCTGGCCAAGGAAACCGACCTGCATTTCGTGCAGATCTCGGCGATCTTCACCGGGGTGCCGGAGCTGCGCAAGGTGTTTGAGGCCGCCAGGATCCGCCGCCAGAACGGGCAGGGCACGCTGCTGTTCGTGGATGAGATCCACCGCTTCAACAAGGCCCAGCAGGACGGCTTCCTGCCGCATATGGAGGATGGCACCATCCTCCTGGTCGGGGCGACAACGGAAAACCCCTCGTTTGAGCTCAATGCCGCTGTGCTCAGCCGCAGCCAGGTGCTGGTGCTGGAGCGGCTGTCGCTTGCCGATCTCGAACGCCTGACCCAGCGCGCCGAGAAGGAGCTGGGCCGCGCCCTGCCGCTGAATGGCGATGCCCGCGATGCGCTGCATGAGATGGCCGATGGCGACGGGCGGGCGCTTCTCAATCTTATCGAGCAGGTTGCTGCCTGGAAAGTGGACGCCCCGCTGGGGCGCGAGGCGCTGTCGGCCCGGCTGATGCGCCGCGCGGCCAAGTTCGACAAGTCCGGCGACGAGCATTACAACCTGATCTCCGCTCTGCACAAATCCATTCGCGGCTCCGACCCGGATGCAGCGCTTTACTGGCTGGCGCGGATGCTGGAGGGCGGCGAGGACCCGCGGTTTCTGGCCCGGCGGCTGACAATGATGTCGACCGAGGACATCGGCATGGCTGACCCGCAGGCCAATACCGTCTGCCTCAATGCTTGGCAGACTTATGAGCGCCTTGGCAGCCCCGAAGGCGAACTGGCGCTCGCCAATGCCGCGGTCTATCTGGCGCTGGCACCGAAATCCAATGCAGTTTACGTGGGCATCAAGGCGGCGCGGCGGCTGGCCAAACAGACCGGCAGCGCACCGCCGCCCAAGCATATCCTGAACGCGCCGACCAAGCTGATGGCGGAGCAGGGTTACGGAGACGGCTATGCCTATGATCATGACGCGGAGGACGGCTTCTCCGGCCAGAACTACTTCCCGGACGGGGTGAAGCGGCCGGTGCTGTACCAGCCGGTGGAGCGCGGGTTCGAGCGCGAGCTGAAGCGGCGCACGGACTACTTCGCGAACCTCAGGATGAAGCGGAACAAGTGAAGCGGGTTTTCCGCCGGAAAGCCGCTGCCTCCGGCGGGAGTATTTGGAGAAAGATGAAGGGGCTGGCGGCTAGCGCCTCAGATTCGGCAGGACGTGTTCGGTAAGCACCGCGACCGGCACCTGCCAGGCGTCGGGCTGGTTGTAATTGCCCGCCTGGATCACCACCACGGTGCCTGTTTGCCGCCCGATGGTCAGCCGCTGGCCGCCGTTGCCAAAACCCGAAGCCCAGACCGGCGGGCTGCCTTCCGGGGCCAGCCACCACTGGTAGCCATAGCGCAGATCACCGGTATCGGCTTGCGGGGTGAAGCTTTGCTCCAGCCAGGCAGCGGGCACGATTTGCCTGTCCCCGTAGCGGCCGCCGTCAGCGATCATCCCGCCGATCCGGGCCAGGCCCGGGGCCGTCAGCCGCAGGCCGGAGGCGGCGGCGGGTTTGCCGTCCAGCCCGTTTGCCCAGTCCGCCCGGGCAATGCCCAGCGGGGCGAACAGGTATTCGGCTGCAAATTCATCCAGCGCCATGCCGCTGCCGCGGGTGATCAGCTCGCCCAGCAGCGCGGTGGCGCCGCCGGAATAGACCCATTGGGTGCCGGGCGCGGCTGCAACCGGGCGCGACAGCACATAGCGGATCCGGTCGCCGGAACGCTCCATCGCAATCTCGGAGTTCCTGGGGTCGCTGTAGGGCAGGCTTTCGTCCCACGCGAGCCCCAGCTGCATGGTCAGCGCATCCTCAACCGTGATCGCATCGCGTTCCGGGCTGGCGAGACCGGCATGTTCCGGGAACTGGGCCAGCAACGGGGCCTCGGGCGGCGGCACCAGCCCTTGCGCCAGCGCGATGCCGTAGAGCAGGCTGACAATGCTCTTGCTGACCGAACGCAGGTCGTGCAGTTCCTCCGGGCCGAACTGGCGGTTGCCCAGGGGGGTGCCCCAGCGCTCATCCCGGCCAGTGAAATAGATCTCTGCCAGGGTTTCGCCCTGCCGCTGCACCAGGACGCCGTGCAGGCCGGGCAGTTTGCCCGCGTCAAAGGCGGATTGCAGCGAGTCTTCGATGTCTCCGCCGGAGGCGGCGGTGGCAGCCATGGCAGCAGCCAGGGCCAGCGGGCGCAGCAGGAGCATTATAAAATCCTTTCCGAAAATCCCTTTGATGTTCCAAGTGGGGCAGGGGGCGGAGCCCTGCAAGCGCTGCAATACGGGGAAAACTTGACATCCCGGCGCACCCGCGCGACAGGACGGGGATGATTTCTTCGGTTTCCATGGTGGCCCTTGGCGGCGCAATCGGGGCGGTGTGCCGCTATCTGGCCGGGCTGGGCATCATCCGGGTCCTGGGGCACCATGACTTTCCGGTGGCGATCCTGACGGTGAACATTCTCGGCTCCTTCCTGATGGGGATGTTCGTGGTGGCGGCGGCCTTGCGGGACCTGACGTGGGCAAGCCCCCTGGTGATGACCGGGCTGATGGGCGGGTTCACCACCTTCTCGGCGTTCTCGCTGGAGACCGCCAACCTGATCGAGCGCGGCGCCTTCGGGCAGGCGGCGCTGTACGTATGTTTGTCCGTGGGCCTGTCGGTCGGCGGTCTGTTTCTGGGCCTGATGGCTGCAAGAGGAGTGTTCGCATGAGCGGCGTTCAGATGATTACCGTCAGCGAAGACGACGGCGGCCAGCGTATTGACCGCTGGCTGCGGCGGCTGTTTCCGCATGTGAACCAGGGCCGCATTGAGAAGATGTGCCGCAAGGGCGAACTGCGGCTGGATGGCGGCCGCGTGAAGGCCAATACCCGCGTCGAGGCGGGGCAGGTGGTGCGGGTGCCGCCGCTGGCGGACAGCGACCTGAAACCGGCCGAGCCGCGCCAGATGCGGGTTTCGGACGCGGATGCCAGGATGATCCAGTCTTGCGTCATCTACCGAGACGATGATGTGATCGTGCTGAACAAGCCAGCCGGGCTGGCAGTACAAGGCGGCTCCGGCACCACCAAGCACGTGGACGGCTTGGCCGAGGCGCTGAAGTTCGGGCTGGAGGAAAAGCCCAAGCTGGTGCACCGGATCGACAAGGACACCTCCGGCGTGCTGGTGCTGGCGCGCAACCGCAAGGCGGCGCAGGCGCTGACCGCCGCCTTCCGCCACAAGAACACCCGCAAGATTTACTGGGCCTTGGTGGCCGGCGTGCCGACGCCGTACCTGGGCGAGATCAAGAACGGGCTGGTGAAGGCGCCGGGCCACGGCAAGTCCGGCGAAGGCGAGAAGATGATCAACGTGCATCCGCGCGACATCGACGACACGCCGGGCGCCAAGCGGGCGCATACGCTCTATGCCACGCTCTACCGCGTGGCCAGCCGCGCCGCATGGGTGGCGATGGAGCCGATCACCGGCCGCACCCACCAGCTGCGCGCGCATATGTCGGGCATGGGCCATCCGATTGCGGGCGACGGCAAATACGGCGGCTCGGGCCAGGAGAACCTGGGCGACGGCTGGGGCGCGCAGATCGGCGGGGTGATCTCCAAGAAGCTGCACCTGCACGCGCGCCGGATGGTGTTTGAGCATCCGGTCACGCATAAGCAGATCTCAGTGGTGGCGCCGCTGCCGGAGCATATGAAGGAAAGCTGGGACACCTTCGGCTGGACCGAGGACCTGGCAGCCGACGACCCGTTCGAGGATCTGAAGTGAGCTCACCGCTGCGGCTGATCCTGTTTGACGTCGATGGCACCCTGGCGGACAGCCAGGGAGCGATCACCGGCGCGATGGCTGAGGCGTTTCAGGGCGCCGGCCTGGAGGTGCCGCAGCGCGAGGCGATTCTGTCGATCGTCGGGCTGTCGCTGCCGCTGGCAATGCAGGAGCTGGCGCCGGAGCAGGACGCCGCTACCGTTGACGTGCTGGTGGAGGGCTACAAGTCCTCTTACATGGCCTCCCGCCAGGCTGCGGGCGCAGCGCATTCGCCGCTTTACCCCGGTGCCCGCGAGGCGCTGATGGAACTGCACGCGGTGCCTGAGTATCTGCTGGGCGTGGCCACCGGCAAATCCCAGCGCGGGGTGGAGGCGCTGATCGCGGCGCACGGGCTTGACTGTTTCGTGACCCGGCAGGTGGCCGATCACCACCCGTCCAAGCCGCACCCCTCGATGGTGCTGACAGCGATGGCGGAAACCGGGGTGGACCGGACAAGCACCGTGATGATCGGCGACACGCGGTTCGACATTGAGATGGGGCGCGCAGCGGGGGTAACCACCATCGCAGTGCCCTGGGGATACCATCCGGCAGAGACATTGGGCGCCGATTACCTGATCCGCGACTTCGCGGAGCTGCGCCCGCTGCTGGCAGAGATCTGGAAAGGCTAAGAGATGAGCGGCTGGGCACAGAAACGGTTCTGGAAAGAGGTTTCGGTTGCAGAGACCGGTGACGGGTTCGCGGTGGAGCTGGACGGCCGCCGGGTCAAGACACCGGCCAAGGCACCGCTGGCGGTGCCCACGCGGGCGATGGCCGAGGCCATCGCCGCCGAGTGGGACGCGCAGACCGAATCAGTTGACCCGTCTGCCATGCCCTGCACCCGCTCGGCGAACGCCGCGATTGACAAGGTGACACATCAGCACAGCGAAGTTGCCGCCATGCTGGCCGAATACGGCGATTCCGATCTGCTGTGCTACCGCGCTGACACTCCGGTTGAGTTGACGTCGCGTCAAGCGCAGGAATGGGACCCGGCGCTGGACTGGGCGGCAGAGGCGCTGGGGGTGCGGCTGCAGCCGCGCACCGGCGTGCTGCACCAGCCGCAGGACGCTGCGGCGCTGGCAGCGCTGGCGGAGAAGGTTCTTGCCATGAACCCGTTCCAGCTGGCTGCATTCCACGATTTGGTAGGGATTTCCGGCTCTTTGATCCTGGGATTTGCCGCCGCGCACGGCTGGCGCAGCGCCGATGAGATCTGGCTGCTGTCGCGGCTGGACGAGCGCTGGCAGGAAGAGCAGTGGGGCGAGGACGAGGAGGCCGCGGCGGCCGCCGAAGTCAAACGGCAGGAATTTCTGCACGCCAAACGGTTCTTTGATTTTTCCTGAGAGAACAGAAAATTACCATTTCGCCCCGCGAGGAGTAAAATTTTTTACTCCCGGGGCATTTGTGCGCATCGCGCCCATCGAAATTCCTGATCCCGCACTTGACGTTTGTTGATGAATGCGCCCACACTTGGGCGCGAAAAAGGGGTAAACCCTTCTTCGGTCTCATTTCCGGCGGGGGATCGCCGGGTAATAAGAACCGCCGTACAGGCGGACTATCAGGAAGAGGTAAAAATGAAAAAAACCGTATTTTTGGGCGCTCTGACCGTTGCTGGTCTGGCGGCTGGCGCAGCTGCTGCCGGCACGCTGGATGACGTGAAGGCCCGCGGCAAGCTGAACTGCGGCGTCACCACCGGCCTGGTCGGATTTGCGGCCCCGAATGCGAATGGCGAATGGGAAGGTTTTGACGTTGCCGTCTGCCGTGCTGTGGCTGCAGCCGTGCTGGGCGACTCGACCGCTGTTGAATTCGTGCCGACCACCGGCAAGACCCGCTTCACCGCGCTGGCCTCCGGCGAGATCGACATGCTGGCACGCAACACCACCTGGACCTTCTCGCGCGACGTCGACCTGAAGTTCGAATTCGTGGGCGTGAACTACTACGACGGCCAGGGCTTCATGGTCCCGAAAGATCTGGGCGTGTCCTCGGCCAAGGAACTGGACGGCGCCACCGTCTGCATCCAGACCGGCACCACCACCGAGCTGAACCTGGCGGACTTCTTCCGCTCCAACAACATCTCGTATGAGCCGGTTCCGATCGAAACCAACGCCGAAGCGCAGCAGCAGTACCTGGCGGGCGCCTGTGACGTCTACACCACCGACGCCTCCGGCCTGGCCGCAACCCGCGCCACCTTCGACGATCCGTCGGGCCACGTGATCCTGCCGGAAATCATCTCCAAGGAGCCGCTGGGCCCGCTGGTCCGCCACGGCGACCACGAGTGGGGCGACGTCGTCCGCTGGACCCTGATGTCGCTGATCGCAGCTGAAGAGCTGGGCATCACCTCGGCCAACATCAGCGAAATGGCAGCCGGCACCGACAATCCGGAAATCAACCGCCTGCTGGGCAGCGAAGGCACCCTGGGCGAGATGCTGGGCCTGGATGCCACCTGGGCGCAAAAAGCCGTCGCAGCCAACGGCAACTACGGTGAGATCTTTGCCAAGACCATCGGCGAAGACACTCCGGTCGGCCTGGCCCGCGGCCTGAACGCACAGTGGACCGAAGGCGGCCTGCTGTACGCTCCGCCGTTCCGCTAAACATACCACCGGGAGGGGCGCAGGAATTTCCTGCGCCCTTTTCCTATCTGAAAAAAAGCTCCGGTCCAATGCGGAGCGGCGATAAACGCCGCCAGGACAAAAAACCGGAGCCAGGGGATCACAATACATGTCAACGCTTACTGACCCGCCGAACGAAGGTTTTCGGCTGTCTATGCTCATTAACGATACGCGCTACCGGTCACTGACCTTCCAGGTGATTGCGGCGATCGTTCTGGCCCTGTGTATCTGGTATCTGGGCAACAACCTGATCCAGAACCTGCGGGCTGCCGGGCTCAATATTTCCTACACCTTCCTTGGCGACTCGGCCGGATACGACATCAACCAGACCCTGGTTGAATACGACAGCCAGTCCAGCCACGCGCGCGCCGCGCTGGTCGGGTTGCTGAACACGCTGCTCGTCGCCTTCCTGGCCTGTATCACTGCAACCGTCTTCGGGGTGATCGCAGGGGTTCTGAGGCTCTCCAACAACTGGCTCGTCTCCAAGCTGATGGCGGTCTACGTGGAGATTTTCCGGAATATCCCGGTGCTGATCTGGATCATCATCATCTTCACCATCATGACGGCAGTGCTGCCGGGGCCGCGGGCTTTCCGGGGCGACGATCCGGCCGCAAGCATGCTGTTCGATGCCTTCGCCTTCACCAACCGCGGGATCTACACGCCGCTGCCCTGGTTCCAGAACGGGATCTTTGCCAGCACCGCGATGAACTGGCTGCTGATCCTGGCCGGTTTTGGCCTGTCCTGGGTGGTGGCGCATCAGATCAATGTCCGGGCCAACCACAAGCAGGAAGCCACCGGTGTCCGCCCCAAAACCCTGCTGCCGATCCTCGCAGCCTGGCTGGTGCCGTTCCTGGCGCTGACACTGATCATGGGGCTGACCTGGGAATACCCTGAGCTGAAGGGCTTCAACTTCAGCGGCGGCATCAAGATTGGCGGCCCGCTGATCGCGCTGTGGTTCGCGCTGTCGATCTACACCGGCGCCTTCATCGCGGAAAACGTCCGGGCCGGCATCCAGGCGGTGTCCAAGGGCCAGACCGAGGCCGCGGCCGCGCTGGGCCTGCGCCCGCGCCGGGTGATGAACCTGGTGGTTCTGCCGCAGGCGCTGCGGGTCATCATCCCGCCGCTGATCTCGCAGTTCCTCAACATCACCAAGAACTCCTCGCTCGCCATCGCCGTGGGCTATGCGGATATCACCGCAACCCTTGGCGGGATCACCCTGAACCAGACCGGCCGCGCCATTGAGTGCGTGCTGCTCCTGATGCTGTTCTACCTGACGGCTTCGCTGGTGATCTCGATGGTGATGAACGTCTACAACGCATCTGTGAAGCTGAAGGAGCGCTGAGACATGAGCGATACACACGCACAAACCGTCGCCTTTGTCCGCGAAACCCAGATCCCGCCGGCCCCGCCGCCGACGTCGGAAACCGGCGTGGTGAAATGGCTGCGCGAGAACCTGTTCTCCAATGCTGCGAACTCGGCGCTTACCATCGTGGCGCTGGCAGTGATCTACATGGTGCTGCAAAACACCCTGCCGTGGATTCTGAACGGGGTTTGGACCACAAACTCGCTGGCCGAATGCCGTGAAGTGCTGCAAGGCAAGGCCGGGGCCTGTTTCTCGGTGCTGACCGAGCGCTGGAACCAGCTGCTGTACGGCTTCAAGTATCCCACTGACGCCTATTGGCGTCCCAACCTCGCCCTGGTTCTGCTGCTGGTCGCGGCGGCGCCGGTGCTGTTCTTCGATCTGCCGCGCAAGCTGCTGATCTTTACCGCTGTCTACCCGTTCCTGGCATTCTGGCTGATCTGGGGCGGCACGCTGATGGTGCCGGTGGTGGCGCTGCTGGGCTTTGCCGCGGCCGCGGCCGTGTTCCAGAAGTTCGGCAAGAGCAGCTTTGCAATCGGCTTCTTCGGGGCCATCGCAGCGGCGTTTGCGGTCTGGATCATAGGCGGAATGCTGATCCCGGAAGGCGCGTCGGAGAACGCCTGGCTGTCGCCGGTGCCTTCGCGCGACCTGGGCGGCTTCATGCTGAACCTGATGCTGGGCGTGACCTGTGTGTCGCTGTCGCTGCCGCTGGGCATCGCGCTGGCGCTGGGCCGCCAGTCGGACATGCCGCTGATCAAGTGGATGTGCGTCATCTTCATCGAGTTCGTGCGCGGCGTGCCGCTGATCACCCTGCTGTTCGTGGCATCGGTGATGCTGGCCTACTTCTTCCCGCCGGAAAGCACGGTCGACCTGTTCCTGCGCGTGGTGATCATGATCACCATGTTCTCCGCGGCCTATATTGCCGAGGTGATCCGCGGCGGTCTCGCTGCGCTTCCGAAGGGACAGTATGAGGCGGCTGACAGCCTTGGCCTGGATTACCCCCAGGCGATGCGGCTGATCATCCTGCCGCAGGCGCTGAAGATCTCGATCCCGGGCATCGTGAACGTGGCCGTGGGCCTCTTCAAGGACACCACCCTGGTCTCGGTCATCTCGATGTTCGACCTGGTCGGCATGATCCGCGGTCCGATCCTCGCCTCCACCGAGTGGAACGGGGTGTACTGGGAGCTTCTGGGCTTTGCCGCGCTTCTGTTCTTCGTCGTCTGCTACGGCATTTCTCAATATTCACAGTGGCTCGAGCGCCGTCTCGCCACCGATCACCGTTAAGGAGTTCAACACATGTCTGAACTTATGTCCGACCGCGCAATCGACCGCTCCAAAATGCAGGTGAGCGACGAGGTCGCCATCGAAATCTCCGGCATGAACAAGTGGTACGGTTCGTTCCACGTGCTGCGCGACATCAATCTGACCGTCAACCAGGGCGAGCGGATCGTCATCGCGGGCCCGTCGGGCTCCGGCAAGTCCACCCTGATCCGTTGCCTGAACGCGCTGGAAGAGCACCAGCAGGGCAAGATCGTGGTGGATGGCACCGAGCTGTCCAATGACCTCAAGAACATCGACAAGATCCGTTCCGAGGTTGGCATGGTGTTCCAGCACTTCAACCTGTTCCCGCATCTGACGATCCTGGAGAACTGCACCCTGGCGCCGATCTGGGTCCGCAAGACCCCCAAGAAAGAGGCAATCGACCGGGCGATGCATTTCCTGGAGAAGGTCAAGATCCCGGATCAGGCCCACAAGTATCCCGGCCAGTTGTCGGGCGGCCAGCAGCAGCGTGTGGCCATCGCGCGCTCGCTTTGCATGATGCCGCGCATCATGCTGTTCGATGAACCGACATCGGCGCTCGACCCGGAGATGATCAAGGAGGTCCTGGACACCATGATCGAGCTCGCGGAAGAAGGCATGACCATGCTCTGCGTGACCCACGAGATGGGCTTTGCCCGTCAGGTGGCGAACCGGGTGATCTTCATGGATGCGGGCCAGATCGTGGAACAGAACGAGCCGGAAGAGTTCTTCAACAACCCGAAGAGCGACCGCACCAAGCTGTTCCTCAGCCAGATCCTGGGTCACTGACAGCCGTACCCGCGGTGGGCGGAATCGCCCGCCCTGCGGGGCTTGGGAAGACAAAAAAGGCCGGGCGCAATGCCCGGCCTTTTTTTGTTCAGGAATGGCTTGCGAAGACTTCGGTGGTGCCGTCCGCCAGGATCAGCAGGGTATCGAACGCCTCGCGCTCATCCCCCATCTCCATCCCGGGCGAGCCGATCGGCATCCCCGGAACGGTCAGCCCGATGGCGACGGGCTGCTCTGCCAGCAGACGCTTGATATCACCCGCCGGAACATGGCCTTCGATCACGTAGCCGCCGGCCATTGCGGTGTGGCAGGAGGATAAGTCGCTGGTGATCCCCAGCCGTTCCTTTATGGCCCACAGCTCCTCATCTGCCACATTGCGCACCTCAGTCTGAAAACCGGCGGCGGCCAGGCCGTCGGCCCAGGCAGTGCAGCAGCCGCAGGTTGGCGACTTCATGATGCGCACGGTCTCCGCCGGCGCAGCAAAGCCCGGAAGGGCGGCGAAGGGCAGGGCGGCTGCGGCCAGCAGCAGGGTACGGCGGTGCATGGGTCTTCTCCAGTCCTCGCAAGGCGTGTCTCCGGCCGGAAATATAGGCCTGCCTGCGCAGCTGTGCCAGGGGACTCCCGCGCGGGATGCGCCAGCGTGCCGCAGCCGCTAGTCGCCCAGAAGCTCCCGCGGGACGGCGAAATCTATCGGTTTGCCGGTGCTCCAGCTCAGGTCCTTCCAGCTGCCGATATCGAACTCCGCCACCAGCGTCGCGCCGGTCGGGTAATCGTCAAATCGGGCATGGTCCGGCGGGGTGGCCACGATGGAATGGGCAAAGGCGGCAATGCCGGGGTTATGGCCAATCAGCATCACGCGGGGATGCTCGGCCTGACTGAGCACCTTGAACAGGATCTCCGAATTGGCGTGGTACAGGCGCTCGGTAAAGGCCGCAGGCACTCCCAGCTCCATCAGCTCATACGTCTCTCGGTTGCGCTGCGCAGAGGAAGCGATCACCTGATCCGGGACGTAGCCGTTACCGCGCAGCCAGTCGGCAATGGCCGGGGCCGAGCGGCGGCCCCGCTTGTTCAGCGGGCGGGCATGGTCGCTGGGCACATTGGTGTCCCAGGCGGATTTGGCGTGGCGGGTCAGGATCAAAGTGCAGGTCATTGCGGATGAAAATGCCTCATGTGATGTGCGGTTTGGGCGGGGTCCCGGCCGGCGGTGCGGCTCAGCGGGCAGGCCCGGCGGGCAAGGCAGCCGCCGGTCATGCAGCCGGCGCCTGCGCTGGTATCGAGATAGTCATGGCAGGCCGCCAGATCGTAGGGTCCCCCGTCCGCCAGTGCGGCGGCCGGGCATGCGGCCAGGCAGGGACGGGAGCGGCAGCTGTGGCAGGGTGACTCTGCCAAAGGCGGAGGGGGGATGTCAAATTCCTGTTCAAAGTGAAGGGCCCCCCGCAAGGAGATCAGCATGCCCGCCCGATCATGCACCATCATCTGTGACGGCGATGTGAAAAACCGCCCCGAAGCCAGCGCCCAGTTGATGAAAGGCGTGTAGGGCGGCCCGCCAAAAGGGTAATACGCGCAGCCGCCCAGGGCGTCTGCCAACGCGCCGATCACCCGCTGCGACCAGCGGTCCACCGGGTCCGGGGCGCCGTCTCTGTACTCCTGGCTGGCAGTGAAGCGCGGCCAGAACGCCGGGGCCGTGCCGAGCAGCACCAGGGTGCCGCCCTCCAGCGCCTCGACGGGCCGGCGCCGCGGATGCAGCGCGCCCTGAACCATGAGGCCGGAGTGCGCGGCTGCCGCGTCTATCTGCGCGTAATCAGGCCCGCCCCGGGCGGGAGCATCTGGCAAGTCGGTCAGGGTCATCTGCGGCATCCGGTCCGGTGGCATGAGGCGAGCCTAGCAGCGTGCAGCGCCCTTCCAGAGTGCAAAATCGTCCCGTAACCGCCTGCCGGCGTCTTCCTGCCTGTGTTTCAGCGGCGGCGGAACGGCAGCAAGAGGCTCCAGCCCAGCCGCGCGGGCCGCCCGTCCTGCCATTGCAGTCCTACGGTCATGCCATCATGCCCCTGGCCGGGCTGCGCCGTATAGGTGCCAAAGATCCGGTCCCAGACCGACAGGGCAAAGCCGTAGTTGCTGTCATGCTCGTGGCGATGGATTGAGTGATGCACCCGGTGCATGTCCGGCGTCACCAGCAGCAGCCGCAGCAGCCGGTCTGCCTTGGGCGGCAGCCGCAGGTTGGCATGATTGAAGAGCGCGGTGCCGTTCAGCAGGATCTCAAACAGCACCACCGCCAGGGCCGAGGGCCCCAGCAGATAGACCAGCCCGATCTTCAGCAGCATCGACAGGGCAATCTCCACCGGGTGAAACCGCACTGCGGTGGTCACATCCATGTCGCGGTCGGCGTGATGCACCCGGTGCAGCCGCCACAAAAGCGGCACCTTGTGGGTGATCAGATGCTGCAGCCAGATCGCAAAATCCAGCACCAGCACCGCCAGCAGCACCTCCAGCCAGCCGGGCCAGCGGACCGCATTCAGCAGCCCCCAGCCGTGCTCTGCCGCATCCAGCGCTGCCCCGGCCGCCAGCAGCGGCATCCCAAGCGCCAGGGCCCGCAGCGTCAGGACGTTCAGAACGGATATGGTCAGGTTGGCGGGCCAGCGCCGCTGCCGCGGCAGGCACCGGGCGCGCCGCGGCGCCCAGGCCTCTGCCGCTGCAAACAGCGCAAACAGCCCCAGGAAGGCCGCAAGGCGGATCAGGACTTCATGCTCCATGCCTTCAGCGATGCGCATGCAGCCGCAAAAAGCAACTCCGAACACCGCAGCCCACCGCCTGAACCAGGGATCCCCTGTTCATCTGGCCGAAAATATCCCGGGGTGAATTGGCCCAGGGGGCCAAGAGGGGCAGCGCCCCTCAGTCCCCTTGCGGCAGCCGCGTCAGGCGCGGATCATCGAGCCCGCGCCGTGGTCGGTGTAAAGCTCCAGCAGCACCGCGTTCTGCACCCGCCCGTCGACGATGGTGCAGGCGCGCACGCCGTTGCGCACCGCATCCAGCGCGGTTTCTGTCTTGGGGATCATTCCGCCCGCGATCACGCCGCTGGCGGTCATGTCTTCGACGTCCGCAGCCTTCAGCTCAGTCACCACGTCGCCCTCGGCGTTCTTTACGCCCGCCACATCGGTCAGCAGCAGCAGCCGGTCAGCAGTCAGCGCCTTGGCGATGGCGCCGGCGGCGGTGTCGCCGTTGATGTTGAAGGTCTCGCCATTGCGGCCGCCGCCGATCGGGGCGATCACCGGGATCATGTTCTTTTCAAACAGGCCATAGAGCACCTTGGGGTCCATCTCGGCCGGCGCGCCGACAAAGCCCAGGTCCGGGTCGGCCTGATCACAGGTGATCAGGTTCGCATCCTTGCCCGACAGCCCGACGGCGCGGCCACCTTGGCGGTTGATCGCCTGCACGATGCGCTTGTTGACGACGCCCGACAGCACCATCTCCACCACTTCCATGGTGGCGGCATCGGTGACCCGCTTGCCGTTCACGAAATCGGATTTGATCTGCAGCTTTTCCAGCATCGCGTTGATCATCGGCCCGCCGCCATGCACGATCACCGGGTTAACACCCACCTGCCGCATCAGCACGATGTCGCGGGCGAAGGTGTCCATCGCCTCGTCGCTGCCCATGGCGTGGCCGCCCAGCTTGATGACGACAATCGCCCCGGCAAAGCGCTGGAAATACGGCAGCGCGCTGGAGAGGGTTTCGGCGGTGGCAATCCAATCGCGGTTCATATCTTGTTTCTTCATTGCTGCATCATCCCTTGGCAGAGATGTGTTAAGGGGTTCCGCCGCCGCTGCCAAGGGTTGCGTTTGGCGCACCCCGTTGCGGATGGCTGTGCGGGTGCTAGGCTCAGGCCAGATTCTCACACAAGGAGTGCGCCATGCGCCAGAAGACTTTGCTGCTGACCGGCGCCAGCCGCGGCATCGGCCACGCCACCGTGCGCCGCTTCAATGCCGAGGGCTGGCGGGTGATCACCTGCTCGCGCCAGCCGTTCCCGCAGGAATGCCCCTGGGGCGGCGGCCAGGAGAACCACGTGCAGCTGGACCTGTCGGACCCGTCGGACACGATCAACGCGGTGGGCCAGATCCAGGAGCTGCTGGACGGGCGGCTGGACGCCTTGGTCAACAATGCGGGGATTTCGCCCAAGGGCCCGGACGGGGAGCGGCTCAATACCCTGAACACCGACCTGATGGACTGGGGCAAGGTGTTCCACGTGAACTTCTTTGCCTCGGTGGTACTGGCCCGGGGCCTCAAGGAGGAACTGGCGGCGGCGCAGGGCTCCGTGGTCAACGTGACTTCGATCGCGGGCAGCCGGGTGCATCCCTTTGCAGGCGCTGCCTATGCCACGTCGAAGGCGGCGCTGGCGGCGCTGACGCGGGAGATGGCGCATGACTTCGGGCCGATGGGGGTGCGGGTGAACGCGATTGCGCCGGGGGAGGTGGAAACCTCGATCCTGTCGCCCGGCACTGAAAAGATCGTCGCCAAGCTGCCGATGCAGCGGCTGGGCCAGCCGGAAGAGGTGGCGGCGGCGATCTATTTCCTGTGTTCGGAGGGCAGCTCCTACATCTCCGGCGCGGAGATCGAGGTGAACGGCGCGCAGCACGTGTAGTTGTAAACCTACCGCCCGGCCGTGAGGCCGGGCAGCGCCCGTCCCGCCCCCCACGGGGCGGGCGCTTCGCTTCCCACCCCGCCGGGACGGGCGCTGCCCTCCGTTTTGCTTCAGCTCACCGCCCGTTTCAGAACCGGCAGGTTGCCCAGCAGCAGCACGTCAAAGGCCAGCACCGCCAAGAGCGCCAGGCCGGTCAGCGGGAAGGCCAGCGACACCAGCACGGCAATTAGCGCAGCACCCTTCCAAAACGGCATCTCTGCCGGTTCCGGCGGGGCGGCCAGGCGGGCGGCGCCAGCGGGGCGGCGCTTGACCCACATCACCAGGCCGGAGACGCAGACAAAGATCACGGCCAGGCAGAACACCACGTTCAGGACAAAGCTCCAGGTGCCCATCAGTCCCATGTGGAAGGGCACGCTGACCGCCATCGCCTTACCCGCCCAGGAATAGTCATCATACTTCACGTCGGCGAGGATCTTGCCGCTGTACTGGTCCACATGCACCGTGCGGTCGATGAAGGGGCTGTCGCCGTCGCCGCTCATGCTGTCGCGGTTGATAGTCCACACACCCGTCTCACCGCCGGGGTAGGCGAGGCGGAAGCGGCCCTCCATCCCCAGGCTCCGGCCCAAAGCGATCAGGCTGGCGGCATCCACGGGGGCGCCTTCGGCCACGCCGGTGATCCCTGCGTCAGAGCCGGAGGCGGGCATCGGGGTCTGCTCCAGCGCCCAGGGCACATCGTTGGTGGACCCGTGGTTCATGCTGGCGTGAATGTCGTCGGACAGGGGCACGTTGTCCCATTTCGCTGCCGGGAAGGTGCTCCAGGCCTGCATCATCCGGCCGCCCCAGATGCCGGTCCACGACAGGCCCGAGATCAGGAAGATGACCAGCAGCGCCGACATCCAGAAGCCAGTGACCGCGTGGAGGCTCTTCCACAGGGCGCGGCCCTTGGCGCGGAGGTTCGGGACAAAAGCGCTGGCGGCATTGCCGCGCGGCCACCACAGGTAGAGACCGGTCAGCACCAGAACGAGGCCCAGGCCGGCGGCGATCTCGATCAGCCGGTCGCCGGTGTCGCCGATCAGCAGGGTGGAGTGGATATTGTCGGCCAGATCGTACCAGCCCGCGCGGCGGTCCCAGACCTCGATCACCTCGCCGCTGTACTGGTCCAGCGCTACCAAGCGCTGGCCCTCATCAGTTTTCACGCGGAACACGGCGGCCAGATCAGGGGCCTTGGGGCCGATCCATTCGGCGATGGTGCCGGGCTGGGCTGCCAGCACGGCGGCCTCCTGCGCAGGGATGCTCAGCTCGGCAGCGCCTTGGGTGACGGTGATCTTCTCGCCGTCGCGGCCGTCCACCTGGGTGATGAACATCATCATCAGCCCGGTCACTGCAAGCATGATCAGGAAGGGGATCACAAACAGGCCGGCATAGAAGTGCCAGCGCCAGGCGGCGAAGTAGAATTTCTCAGAAAGCGGGCGCGATTGGCCCGCGGAATGCGGTTGGCTGGTCGCCATTGGGTCTCTCCATATCGGAACGGGGCCGGGCGCGCGGGGCGCCGGCGTAAATGTCAGGTGTGTTCAGAAAATCAGGAGAGTGCGGGCGGGCCGCGGGCGTCATAGCGCCAGTGGAAGCCGGCGGTGTGATGGGTGAAGGCCTCGCGCGACCAGCGGTCGCGGAGAGGTGTGTCCAGGTTCAGGCCGATCAGGCTGTCCGGCAGCAGCGCCACCGCGCCAAGGGCCGCAAACGGACAGCTGCGGTCCTCCATCTGATCGGCGGGCGCATGGGGCGCGCCGTCATCCAGGTCGACCCAGGTTTCCACCAGGCCATGGCCGGTACAGATCACCAGCAGCACCTTGCCGTCCTGCGCCGTGCCCGGCATCCAGCCGGTCGGAATCAGCCCGGCCACGGCCAGGGCTATCACAACCAGCAGGGAGGGCAGGCGGCTGAGCACGTCGGTTACAGCCCAGCGATGATGGAGCGCAGGGTGGCGATGCCGTCGCCTTTCTCGGAGGAGGTCAGCACGATCTCCGGATAGGCAGCAGGGTGTTTCGCCAGCGCGCCCTTGACCTGCTCCAGCACTTTGGCGCGGTCCTTCTCCTTGACCTTGTCGGCCTTGGTCATCACGCATTGGAAGGTGACGGCGGAGCTGTCCAGGAGCTTCATGATCTCGTCATCCACTGCCTTCACGCCGTGGCGGCTGTCGATCAGCACAAAGGCGCGGCGCAGGTTCTGGCGGCCGGACAGATAGCGTTTCAACAGCTTCTGCCATTGCTCCACCACCTTGAGCGGCGCGTTGGCATAGCCATAGCCGGGCAGGTCGACCAGATAGAGGTCGGGGCCTTGGGTGAAGAAGTTGATCTCCTGCGTGCGGCCCGGCGTGTTGGAGGCACGGGCGATGCCCTTGGTGCCGGTCAGCGCGTTGATCAGGCTCGACTTGCCGACGTTGGAGCGGCCGGCAAAGCAGACCTCCACCCGGTCGGCATCCGGTAGACCGTTCATCGCGACCACGCCTTTCAGGAATTCGGTCTCGCCCGCAAACAGCTTGCGGCCCTTTTCGGCGGAAATGTCGTCTGGCGCCTCGGCCAGGGAAAATTGCATCTGCATCACAGCACCTTTACCGCGTCGCCCAGGCGGATTTCTCCGCCGTGCACCACCTCGGCGTAGACCGAGAAATCCTGGTGGCCCCAATTGTCCTTGAGGGTCTTGAGCGTATCGGCGTCGCGTTCGCCGGTTTCGGGGTTGGCGGTGGTCGCCAGGCAGCGCACCACGCGCTCGCGGACGGCAAAGACAGCCTCTCCGATCTGCACCTCGCGGCCCAGCCATTCGTTTTCGGCCCAGGCCTCACCCAGATCGAACCAGATGTTGCCGCGCCAGCGCAGCGGCGACAGCTCGTGGCCGATGGCCTGCTCCACCGCGCGGTGGGAGGCCCGGTTGCACAGGGTGATCGAAGGGAAATCGCTGTCGGTCAGGCCGCGGCCCGGCACCCGGACGATATGGGAGGAGCCGGCCCGGTTCGCGGGCAGCAGCGGTTTTTCCCAGTCCAGGAAGCGTGGCAGGTCGTCAGGGTTCTCCGGATCGAACGTCAGATCGGGGCGGTCCGGGTGGCTCAGCGTCAGCTGGCCGGTTGCATCGTCCAGCCGGGCGTTGATGGCCATCAGGCCCGGCGCCTTGGCGCCGCGGGTGAAGTTCTGGCACGGCACCCATTCGGAGCCATCTGCCTTGGACGCCTCATGCGCAACCGCCCAAACGCGGTCGCCGGGCATGGTCTGCCCGGCGCTCACGGTAACGTTCTCCAGTGCCTCCCGCCCGTGGGATTTGAGCGGGTGGCGCCAGATATCTGTGACCTCGAAGGTCATTCGTTCTCAGCCTTCGGCTTCTTCTTGAAGCTTGATTTGATGTTGCCGAACACGTCCGGCTTATAGCCGTGGCTGCGCATGATCAGATACTGCTGGGTGAAGGTGATCGTGTTGTTGGCGATCCAGTAGACCACCAGGCCGGAGGCGAAGCCGCCGAGCATGAACATGAACACCCAGGGCATCCAGGCAAAGATCATCTGCTGGGTCGGGTCGGTGGGCGCCGGGTTCAGCTTTTGCTGCAGCCACATCGAGACACCCAGCAGGATCGGCAGGATGCCGATGAAGATCAGCGCCAGGATGCTTTCCGGGGCCGGGGCCGCAAAGGGCAGCAGGCCGAACAGGTTCATGATCGAGGTCGGATCCGGCGCGCTGAGGTCCTGGAAGGGGCCGAAGAAAGGCGCGTGGCGCAGTTCCAGCGTGACGAAGATCACCTTGTAGAGCGAGAAGAAGATCGGGATCTGGATCAGGATCGGCAGGCAGCCCGCGGCGGGGTTCACCTTCTCCCGCTTGTAGAGCTCCATCATCTCCTTCTGCATCTTCTGGCGGTCGTCGCCGGCGCGCTCCTTGAGCTTCTCCATTTCCGGCTGCAGTTCCTTCATCTTCGCCATCGAGGCGTAGGATTTGAAGGCCAGCGGGAAGACCAGAATCTTGATGATCACGGTGAGGCCGATGATCGCCCAGCCCATGTTGCCGATCATCACGTTCAGCCAGTGCAGCACCGCAAACATCGGTTTGGTCAGGAAGAAGAACCAGCCCCAGTCGATGCTGTCGAGGAAGCCCTGAATGCCCGCCTTTTCGTAGCCGCGGATGGCGTCCCATTCCTTGGCGCCGGCAAACAGCTGGGTGGTGACCTCAGACGACTGGCCGTCGGCCACGGTCAGGGTCGGCAGCACGATGTCGGTCTGGTAGATGTCGCGGCGCTCGTCGAACTTGGCGATCGAGCGGAAGGGCTGGCCCGGCTCGGGGATCAGGGTCGACATCCAGTAGTGGTCGGTAAAGCCGATCCAGCCGTTCTCTGCGACCTGGCGGATTTCGGATTTGGAGCCGTCGCGGGCGTCGGGCTCGAAATCGGCCATGTCGTCATAGTCGATCTCCGCCAGCTCGCCGTCGGACATGCCGACCAGGCCCTCGTGGAGGATGAAGAAGTTCTTGAGGTCGGCGGGCTGGCCGTGGCGGGCCAGGGTGCCGTAGGGCGCCAGGGAGACGGTGCCGCCGGAGGCGTTGGCAACCGACTGGGTGACCGAGAACATGTAATCCTCGTCGACCGAGATGGTGCGGCTGAAGGTCAGGCCCTTGCCGTTGTCCCAGGTCAGGGTGACGGGGCTGTCCGGGGTCAGGGTGGCATCTGCCTCGGCGCTCCAGACGGTGTTCGCACCCGGCACCTCATCCAGCGACAGGCCAGCGCCCGGGGCCCAGCCATAGAGCGCGTAATAGGCCTGCTGCTCGCCGACGGGCTTCAGCAGTTTGACGATCGGGGAATTCTCGTCCAGCGTCTCGCGGTAGTCCTTCAGCGACAGATCGTCGATCCGGCCGCCCTGCAGCGAGATGCTGCCGGTCACCCGCGGCGTGTCGATGGCCAGGCGCGCGGCCTGGGGGGCTTCGGCCTGTTCCGGGGCGCTGCCGTCCACGGCTTCAGCCGCGGCGCTGGGCGCCAGTGCGGTATCGCCTGCGGGGGCGGTTTCGCTGATCGCGGTTTCCGGCGCCTGCTCCGGCTCCGGGGGCGGGAAGAACGTGTACCACCCGAGGATCACCAGAAAGCTGAGTACGGTTGCGAGAATTAGATTTTTGTTCTGATCGTCCATTGGGGACTGCCACCTCGAATTGGGAAGGACAGGAGGGGTTCAACAGAGGTGGACCCCAAAGGTCAAGCAGAATCAGGCCGCGCCGGGGCGGCAGAGCGTCCCGGCGCGGCATAAACTGCGGGGAATGCAGCGGGTCAGGGGGTCTGACGGCCGATCACGGGGGTATCCTGCAATTTGGCCTCGTGGGCGGTGATCCAGTCCAGGGTCTGGTCGAACGGCATCGGGCGGCCGATACCAAAGCCCTGCACATGGCCGCAGCCCAGCTGCGCCAGCAGCGCGTGCTCGCCCGCGGTTTCCACCCCCTCCGCCAGGGTTTCCAGATCCAGCCGTTCTGCCATGGTGAGGATGGCCGAGATCAGCTTCTGCTGTTCCGGGTCCTGATCCGCCTTCATCACAAAGGACCGGTCGATCTTGATGCGGGAGATGTTGAACCGGCGCACTGCGGCGATGGAGGCATGGCCGGTGCCGAAGTCATCGAGGTCGATGTGGCAGCCCAGTTCGCTGAGGGCGAGGATGTTGCGGGTGACCACGTCATCGGGCTGATCGGTCATCACGGTTTCCAGGATCTCGACGCACAGGCGGTCGGCGGGCAGTTCAAACCGCTCCAGCTCCCATTTGATGCGGCCGGCCAGCCCGGGGTTGCGCAGCTCCTGGGTGGCGAAGTTGACGCCGACGCAGGGCACATCCACACCGGCCGCGTCCCAGGCCTTGACCGCCACCAGAGCGTTGTAGAGCATCACCTGGCTGAGCCGGTCCATCAGCCCGGCCTCCTCCAGCGCGGGCAGGAAGGTGGACGGCGGAATCAGCCCCTGTACCGGGTGCGACCAGCGCGCCAGCGCCTCAAACCCCGAAACCCGGCCGGTGTCGGTGCAGATCTGCGGCTGGAACCATGCCTGGATCTGGCCGGATTCCAGCGCCGCCGCGGCTTCGTCGCGCAGGCTGGTGCGGGACTTGCCGCGGCCCGACATATCCGCCGAAAACGCGCGGACGCCGCCGGGGCCGTTGCTTTGCGCCTCCGCCAGGGCGGCGATGGCGGCACCGGTCCATTCGGTGCTGGTCGTGCCGGGGGCACGGTTGCGCTGGCAGAAGCCGATGGAGGAGGTCATGTAGACCGTGGTGCCGTCCAGCGGCACCGGCTCTTCCGTGGCGGATTGCATCCGGCCCGCCAGCTGTATGCACAGTTCCAGGTCCAGCTGCAGGGTCGGCGCCAGGCAGACGGCAAACCGGCTGTCGCCGATCCGGGCGACGGTGTCGTTCTGGCGCAGGGCCGAGGCGATCTGCGCGCCGCAGTGCTGCATGATCCGGTCGCCGGCTTCCTGGCCGTGCCGGTCGGCAAGTTCTTTATAGTCGTCCAGTTCCACGATGAAGACGGCTGAGCGCAAATCGGATTCGGCGCATTCTCCGTAAATCCGGTCAGTCTCGGCTTCGAATCCATCGCGCAGCAGCATGCCGGTGATGCTGTCGCGGGGGAGGCCGCGGCCGCCCAGCTTGCTGAAACCGCCGGTTGCTGCGATCAGCACCGGCAGGCCAAGCGCCACCGACAGCAGCGCCGCCTCGCCGCCGAGCCAGTAGGTGGCCAGCGTCAGCGCGGGCAGGAAAGCGAGCACGGGCGGCCCGAAAAGTGCGGGGGCAAGGGTTTGCCGGAGCCGTGCCAGGAGACCTGAACCCGTATTTGTCATTCTCAGACCCTTCGTCTGCAGCCAGTCGTTCCGGCCTGAGACTAAGGTGCTGTTCTAACCCGGGAGTTAACGCAGCTTGGGAATTCCCGGATTTTCCGGCTCAGCACCGGAATTCTTCAGCTCCAGGCCGGCGAAATCGAACAATTTCGGGTCCAGAAGGTGCGAGGGGCGCGCATTCATCAGCGCCCGGAACATCACCTGGCGCCGTCCTGGCGAGTTTGATTCCCATTGATCGAGAATCTGTTTCACCTGCTGGCGCTGCAGCCCGTCCTGGCTGCCGCAGAGATCGCAGGGGATGATCGGGTAGTTCATGGAGCGGGCGAATTTCTCGCAATCAGCCTCTGCCACATGGGCCAGCGGGCGGAACACGAACAGGTCGCCCTCCTCGTTCACCAGCTTGGGCGGCATTGTCGCAAGGCGGCCGCCGTGGAACAGGTTCATGAAGAAGGTTTCCAGGATGTCGTCGCGGTGGTGGCCCAGCACCACTGCTGAGCAGCCTTCCTCACGCGCGATGCGGTAGAGGTTGCCGCGGCGCAGGCGCGAACACAGCGCACAATATGTGCGCCCCTGCGGCACCTTGTCGACCACGATGCTGTAGGTGTCCTGATATTCGATCCGGTGCGGCACGCCCATCTTTTCCAGGAATTCCGGAAGCACCGTGGCCGGGAAGCCGGGCTGGCCCTGATCCAGGTTGCAGGCCAAGAGATCCACCGGCAAGAGGCCGCGCCATTTCAGCTCATACAGAACCGCCAGCAGGGTATAGCTGTCCTTGCCGCCCGACAGGCAGACCAGCCATTTCGGCGTGCTGCCGTCTTCGCGGCGCTCCACCATGCCGTATTGGTCGATGGCTTCACGCGCATAGCGCACGATGCGCTTCCTGAGCTTCTTGAACTCAGTGGTCGCAGGCGCGCCGGCAAACAGCGGATGGATTTCGTCCAGATCATCATCAAGCATGCGCGCGCCCTAGCCGAGGCGGGCGCTTTTGCCAAGGAAAAAAGGTGTGCAGCGCTAGGGGGCGGCGGCAAGGCGCGCTAAGCTGGAGCGGTAAAGCGATTTGATCAGTGAGGGCATTTGATGAGCGAAGACAGCAAGGAGGCACGGATTGTCCGCAAGGCCGTGGGCGAGGCGGAGACCGGCCTGAAAGGGCTGGAGAAAGAGCTGCGCGGTGTGGTCAAACAGTTCGAGAAGGGGGCAATGACGCCCGCCAAGGGAAAGGCCGCGGCGCAGAAGGTCACTGCCTTCATGAAGAAACAGTCGCAGGTCACCAAGCTTCAGAACGCGCCGTTCTTTGGCGAGCTGCCCTTGGACGTGCAGGACGGCGTGACCTGGCTCGACAGCGTGGTGAATGAGCTGAACAACGTGCTGGGGCGGCTCGCCGGTGCGCTGAAGCTGATGCAGAAGAAGCCGGACAAGGATTACGGCATTCTGGTCAAGGCTTCGCGCGAGCTGGAGAGCTATATCAGCCAGCCGCCCAAGGGTGTCGGCACCCTACTGAAGGCGGCCAAGGCCGGGAAGGCGGCCGGCGATCCGATGATGGCCTTCCTGCCGTTCATCATCCTGATGTGGATGATCATCGACACCATCGCGCGCGGGCTGAACCGGAAGAAGTGAGCTTAGTCTTTCCTGTCCGGCACCGGGTCATAGCCGTCGCCGCCGAACGGGTGGCAGCGGCCGATGCGGCGGATGGTGAGCCAGGCGCCCTTGATGGCGCCGTGTTTTTCCAGCGATTCCAAGGCGTAGGCCGAGCAGGTGGGCTGGTAGCGGCAGTTGAAGCCGACCCAGGGGCTGAACAGCAGCCGGTAGGCACGCACGGGCAGGGCGAAGAGATGGGCCAGCGGGGTCATTGCGGATAGATAGGGGCAGGGCGGCTGTTAGGCAACAAGGGCAGGGCGCTGTCCGGCCTGCCGGCCGGACAAGAATGGCTCAGCAAGGCGAGGGGCCTGCGTGCGTTACTGGCCGTGGATCTTCTTCAGTGCGTAGATCAGATCCTGCTTCAGCTCCTCGAACGGGCGCTGGGCGGTCTCATTCGCGCGGCCGATCAGCACGTAATCCCAGCCGGGGCGGCCGTGCGCGGGCAGAATCATCCGCGCGGCCTCGCGCAGGCGGCGCTTGGCGCGGTTGCGGGCCACCGCGTTGCCGACTTTCTTGGAGCAGGTGAAGCCCATGCGGATGCCGCCGTCATCCTGGCGGTTGCGGCCCTGCACCATCATGCCCTTGGTGCCCTGCTTGCGGGCAGGGGGGCGGGCGCAAGCGAGGAAATCACGGCGCTTGGCCATGACCTCAAGCTTGGGCGCATCCGATGCGCAAACGGACACCGCCGGAGGCGTGTCCCCGCGGGCAGCGTTGCCGTCCTTGGGGGCCTCCGGCGGTGTCATGTCCGTCAGAACGTGAACTGAGCTTATGCGCTCAGTTCTTTGCGGCCGCGGGCGCGGCGTGCGTTCAGGATCTTGCGGCCTGCTTTGGTGGCCATGCGCGCACGGAAGCCGTGGCGGCGTTTGCGAACCAGGTTCGAAGGCTGATAGGTGCGTTTCATCGCTCCGGTCTCCACATTATGTCTACGGGTACGGCGCGGAATCGCCCGCCCGGGGTCTATCTCGAAGCCCGGTCTTTAGGAGGGAATGACGGCCAAGTCAAACCCCGCAGGCCGCCTTTTCCGGGCAATATGCAACATTTCTGCCAAAAACTGCCCCGGAACGGCCGGTCCGGACAGCGCGGCTGTAACATGGGGCCGGTGATTCTGCCACAAAGCTCACGGAATCGGGGGGGCGTGTTCAAGCACCTGTGAAGCGGGGCTGCTTACCCTCGCACCGGGGCCATTTAACACGTAGCAACAAACCCTGCAGCAAACACGGACCGATGAGCGATATGACCGAGACCCCGAATTCCGACCCGCAAGCTGGTTCCAAGCCCGGCCTGGCCCGCCATCTGCCGCTGATCGCGGTGGTGGCTGTGGCCCTGATCGGGGCGGTGACGCTGAGGGATTACCTGACGTTCGACACGCTGCGCGACAACCGCGAGGCGCTGATGGCGTTCCGGGATCAGAACTACCTGGGGCTCGCCGCACTGTTCATTGGCATCTACATTCTGATGGTGGTGTTTTCGCTGCCCGGTGCGGCGGTGGCCTCGGTCACCGGCGGGTTCCTGTTCGGGCTGGCCACCGGGACCGCGTTCAACGTGATCGCGGCGACCATCGGCGCGGCGGGCATCTTTCTGGCGGCGCGCTGGGGGCTGGGGACCTGGCTGACCGCCAAGATGGAAGCGGCTGAGGGCCGGGTGCAGATGCTGAAACAGGCGCTGCGGGAGAACGAGATTGAGGTTCTGCTGCTGTTGCGGCTGGTGCCGGCGGTGCCGTTTTTTGTCGCCAACCTGCTGCCCGCGCTGGTGGGTGTGAAGTTTGGCAACTTCCTGTGGACCACCGCGGTGGGCATCATCCCCGGCGCCATCGTCTTTACCTGGATCGGGGTCGGGGTCGGTTCCGTCTTTGACCGCGGCGAAGACCCGGACCTGAGCCTGCTGTGGGAGCCGCATGTGATCGGGCCGATCCTGGGGCTGTGCGTGCTGGCGGCGATGCCGATCCTGGTCAAAGCCGTCCGCGGCAACCTGCGCGGCCGCAGAAACAAGGATAGCTGAACATGACCCGTATCGAATGCGATCTGCTGGTGATCGGCGCTGGCTCGGGGGGCTTGTCGGTGGCGGCAGGCGCCAGCCAGATGGGCGCCGATGTGGTGCTGCTGGAAGGCCACAAGATGGGCGGCGACTGCCTGAACTATGGCTGTGTCCCCTCCAAGGCGCTGCTGGCCAGCGCCAAGGCCGCCTATGGCCAGGCGCATACCGCGGATTTCGGCGTGGCGGATCAGCGCCCGCAGCCGGACTATGCCGCTGCCAAGGATCATGTGCATCAGGTCATCGGAACCATCGCGCCGGTGGACAGCCAGGAGCGGTTCGAGGGCCTGGGTGTGCGGGTGATCCGCGAATTCGGCCATTTCGTCTCTCCCTCGGAGGTGGAGGCCGGGCCGTATCGCATCACGGCGCGGCGGATCGTGATCGCCACAGGGTCCTCGCCTCTGGTGCCGCCCATTCCCGGGCTGGACAAGGTGCCTTATGAGACCAATGAGACGCTGTTCGATCTGCGCGAAAAGCCGGAGCATCTGCTGATCATCGGCGGCGGGCCGATCGGCATGGAAATGGCGCAGGCGCATGTGCGGCTGGGCTGCAAGGTCACGGTGATCGAAGGGTTCAAGGCGCTGGGCAAGGATGACCCGGAAGCTGCCGCGCTGGTGCTGGACAGCTTGCGCGCCGAGGGGGTGGAGATTGCCGAAGGCGCCATGGTCTCCCGCATCGGCGGCCAGGCGGGTGCGATCGAGGTCGAGACCAGGGACGGCAGCCGCTTCAAGGGCACACATCTGCTGATGGCGGTGGGGCGCAAGGCCAACACCGAGCGGCTGAACCTGGAGGCCGCCGGGATCGAGACCCGGGGCAACGGCATCAAGGTGGACGAGAGCCTGCTGACCACCAACAAAAAGGTCTATGCCATCGGCGACGTGGCCGGCGGAATGCAGTTCACCCATGTGGCGGGCTACCACGCCAGCGTCATCATCCGCTCGGCGCTGTTCGGGCTGCCGTCGAAAGTGAAGACCAGCCATATCCCTTGGGCCACCTATACCGACCCGGAACTGGCACAGGTCGGGCTGACCGAAACCCAGGCGCGCGACCGCTATGGTGTGAAGCTGGAGGTGGTGCGTTTCGACTATGAGCACAACGACCGCGCCATCGCCGAACGCAAGACCAAGGGCTTTATCAAGGTGATGGTCTTCGGCGGGCGCCCGGTTGGTGCCACCATCGCCGGTCATCAGGCCGGGGAGCTGATCAGCCTGTGGTCCCTGGCACTGGCCAACCGCCTGAAAATGAGCCAAATTGCAGCAATGGTCGCGCCTTATCCCTCCTTTGGCGAGATCAATAAACGGGCGGCGGGTGCGTATTTTTCACCGCGGCTTTTTGAAAGCAATTTGGTGAAACGCGCGGTGCGCCTGGTTCAGCGCTGGATTCCATGAGGTAAGGGCGGCGGGATGCTCAACACGCTTTCGGGCAGATTTCTGGTCCTGACCACGGTCTTCGTGATGCTGGCCGAGGTGCTGATCTTTGTCCCGTCGATCGCCCGGTTCCGCCTGGATTACCTGTCGGACCGGCTGGAGCGGGCGCAGATCGCCTCGCTTGCGCTGTTGGCAGACGACATGCTGGAGACCGAACTGGAAGCGGAACTCTTGGAGAACGCCGGCGTCTACAACGTGGTGCTGCGCCGGGACGAGATCCGCCAGCTGATGCTGGCTTCGCCGATCCCGCAGCAGATCACCGGCACTTATGACCTGCGCATGGCGGGCGCGCTGACGCTGATCAAGGACGCGGTGCTGCGGCTGGCCCGGCCGGAGAATGAGATTATCCGGGTGATCGGCGCGCCGGTGCGCGACGCGGGCCTGCTGATCGAGGTCACCATGGAAACCGCGCCCTTGCGCCAGGCGATGCTGGATTACGGGGTGCGGATCCTGATTCTGTCGGCGGTGATCTCCATTTTTACCGCGCTGCTGCTGTTTGTTGCGGTGCGGATCGTGCTGGTGAAGCCGATCAAGAGTGTGGTGGGCTATATGCAGCGCTATGCGGCAGCGCCTGAAGATGTGCGCGGCATCATCCATCCCAGCTCCGGCGTGGTGGAGCTGCGCGAGGCGGAGGAGGCGCTGATGCAGCTGCAGACCGAGCTGACCCACGCGCTGAAGCAGCGGGAGCGGCTGGCGCAGCTGGGCGGCGCGGTGGCCAAGGTGAGCCATGATCTGCGCAATATCCTGACCTCGGCGCAGCTGTTCACCGACCGGATCGAGCGCAGCGAAGACCCGCTGGTGCGCCGCCTGGCGCCGAAGCTGGTGAATTCGATCACCCGCGCAGTGTCGCTGTGCGAGGGCACGCTGGCCTTTGGCCGCGCGGAGGAGCCGTCGCCCACCTTTGCGGTCGTTTGCCTGCATGAAATCGTGGGGGACATCGCCGAAAGCGAGCTGTTGGCGGCCGACAGCGCCAAGGTCGAGATCATCAACACCGTGCCCGCCCCGATGATGCTGCGCGCGGATCCGGAGCAGCTGTTCCGCATCATCATGAACCTGGTGCGCAACGCCCGGCAGGCGATTGCCGCAACCGGGCAGGCGGGCACGATATCGGTGGCCGCCCGCGAGACCGAAGGTGCCTGGTACATCACGGTCGCGGATACCGGCCCCGGCCTGCCGAAAAAGGCGCAGGACAACCTGTTCACGCCGTTCCAGGGCGGCACCCGCAAGGGCGGCACCGGGCTGGGGCTGGCCATCGCCGGCGAGCTGACCCGCGGCCACGGCGGCACTGTGGTGCTCAAGGAAACCGGCCCCGATGGCACGGTCTTTGAGATCTGCCTGCCCAAGGGCGACGGCACGATCTGACGTGCTGCCGGGGGCGGGCGGAAATATGACAGGCGGATGAAACTATTTTTGTTTTGGGGGTTGCGACTCCCCGGTGCTAGGATTAAACCCCGCCGCAGTGGACCGATAGCTCAGCTGGATAGAGTACTTGACTACGAATCAAGGGGTCGGGGGTTCGAATCCTCCTCGGTCCGCCACTTCCTCACCTGCCCGATGAAAATGTTCTGCCATTTGAAGCAGACCCTTTCTTTTTTCGTCTGTCCAGCATTTCCGCTCGCGCCTCCGTTCGGCCAGTGGCAAAGCAGGGTGAGCTCTACCGCATTGAGACTCCGGTTTTTACCTCGTCGGGCTTTGACCTGGCTCTGGAAATCCTTCGCCGGGATCACGGATCGGCCGTCGCGTTTCAGGTGGCGCAGGAACTGGTGGTGTACCTCAAGCGCAGCGGCGGGCAAAACCAGTTTGCCGACATTCCTAAGGCGCAGTTCGCCGAAGACAAAGAACTGTCGCGTCTGATCTAGGCGCTGAACAGCAATCCGGGCAGCGATTGAACGTTTGACCGCCTGGCCGTTGTTTCGGGTAAGCGGAACAGCCCGAACGCCGCGCCGCCCGCTTGACAGCCCGCCCCGGATGCGCAGTCAAACCAGCAGCGCGTCATCCGGCAGCGGGGCTGAGACCGCTCCCCAGCTATCGGCCGCCGCGAACCAGTCAAAACCGCCAAGCTCCGCAGCAATGCTGCCGCGGCCGTCAATGGCGCGGATAAACTCGACACCGAAAACGGCGATGCCGAGGCTGGCCAGGACACCGTCCGTATCACCGGACGCGAAGGCCGCATAGTTTGCTTCCTCCAGCACAAGGTAGAGCGTGTCCGACCCCGATCCGCCCCGGAAAGTGCCGGCCGAAGGGCCGCCGCCGGCCAGTGCGGCTTCGGTGAAAATGAAGGTGTCGTCGCCCCTGCCGCCAAAGACCAGATCGGTGCCCCTGCCGTCCGCGATCACATCATCGCCCGCACCGCCGCGCAGCTCGTCATTGCCGTCTCCGCCGCTGATGATGTCGTCGTCGCGGTTGCCTTTCACGGTGTCGTCGCCGCTGCCGCCAAGAAGAACGTCGCTGCCCCTGTTGCCCTGGATGACATCGTTTCCGGTGCCGCCGATCACGGCATCGCTGCCGCCGCCGGCCTTGATGGTGTCGTCACCGCCGAGCGCAAAGATTGCGTTAGCCTTAGCTCCCCACCCCTTGTCTGTTGCGCCGCCGTCCAGCAGCGCGGTCCTGCCGCCGCCCATGACAAATTCGCTGTAGGCGCCCCAGAGCTGATGCGCGGTCTCAGCCGGGTGGATCCCGTCCCACGCCAGAACCTGATCGCTGTCAAAGGCGCTGCCGTCGATCAGGAAATCCGTCCGCTCCGCAAGAATCCCGAAGCCTGCCGGGTCCTCGGTAAGGGCCTCCGAGACCGCAAAGAAGTCAACCGCCCGGGCGTCGGTCCCTGCATCGCGCAGATCGGAAATACTGGCGGCAATCATGCCGTTGTATGTGTCGATGAGGAGATCGGCAAAGCCGGTGTACAGAGGGGAGAGCGTGTCGAATTCCGGGTAAAAACCTGCCCGCGGCTGGGTTGCCAGGAACACTGTCCCGACTCCCGTGGCGCTGAGGGTGTTTGCCGCGGCGGTTATCTGTGCGATCAGGCCTTCCATCACCGGCGTCGCCAAGGCCAGGAATTCGGCCGGGGTGGTGATCTGCTGATCCTGGACCGTGCCCAGCAGGCTGATGAAATCATTTCCCCCGATCAGCAGGAACGCAGCCGAATCCGCCGGCACGCCACCGGAGGCATCTTCCGCGAAATCCGATATCTGGGCTTCGAGGTCTATCATGTCTGCAAGGAAACCGTCACCCAATGCCGTGGCCGTTGCGAAGGCGTAATTCACAGCCTCAAACCCGCCCAGAGCGGCGGCATAGCTGGCATGGGTCAGCGCATTGGTCACGGCGCCCTCGGGGCCGATTTCGTCATAGCTGCCGATCACAGTCTGCCTGGCCTCGATCTTGGCCTGGGCGCGCAGGGCGTCCAGCTCCTCCGGCGACGGGAAACCGCCAAAATCAAGGATCAGACCGGCCAGGATGACCGGCTCGATCACCGAGGCCAGAAGGTCCACTGCATTGCCTTCGTCAGTCAGACTGTCGCCGAAGTAGTAGACACGTGAAAACGGGGTCATAACCATGCACTCCCGGCGCCGCCGGGGCTGCGCCCGCTATCGTTAACCTGAAACAAGGAAGAGGCGCGGCCGTCCCTGTGACGTGCGAATCCGGTTTCGCTGTCCACGCGCGTTCCGTTTTTTATGCTGCCATTGCGGGCCATTCAAAGCAAGGTTTTCGGATTGGAGAGGTCCGCAGGACCGGCGCGTGCTTAACGTAAAGCACCTTGGCCAAGATGGCAGGCGGCGGCCGTCAGCCAGCCGGGGCTTGGGGGCGCACCGCCTCCTGTACTGTCTGCAGGATGGCTTCCAGGTCAGACTTGGACACACCGCCGAAGGCCAGCCGCAGGGCCTGGGGAGCCGCTGCGGCGGTTGCAAACGGTTCGGCGCCGGAGACGGAGATTTCCTGCTCCTTCAGCCGCGTCACGATGGGCTGGGCGCGCACGCCCTTTTCAAGCGGCAGCCAGGCAAAGCCCGCGTTGCGGTGCGAGACAAGGGGCAGGTCTGCGAAGACGCGCCGGCAAATGGCTTGGCGCTCTGCCCCGTCGCGCCTGCGGCTTTCTTCGGACTGCTTCAGCGTGCCATCTTCGATCCAGCCGGTCACCAGTGCGGAAATCAGCGCCGGGGCGTTCCAGGTCGTGGCGCGTATCACCTCCAGCAGCGGTGCGGTATGCGCAGGCGGCGCGATCACATACCCCAGCCGCAGCCCCGTCGCGAGGTTCTTGGAAAACCCGCCGATGTACACGGTCCTGTCCGGTGCAAGCGCCAGAAAGCTTGGTGGCGGGTCAGGCTCCAGAAACGCATAGGCGGCATCTTCGATGATGAGGAGATCATGGCGCTGGGCAACGGCGAGCAGGCGGTGGCGGGTTGGCTCATCCATGACCGCCCCAAGCGGGCTTTGGACCGTCGGCATCAGATAGACTGCGCGGATTTTGCGCAGGCCGCATTGCCGGTCCAGGTCCTCCGGGTCCATGACACCCTGCGGCGCGCCGACCGGCACCAGCTCAAGGCTGCGAAGGGCTGCGGCGGATTTGAAACCGGGGTAGGTGAGGGCATCGGCGGCAATGGCATCGCCGTGCCCGAACAGCCCCAGGCAGACGGCGGCCAGGCCGTGCTGGCTGCCTGACGTGACCAGCAGCTGTTCCGGGCTGATTGGGCCGTGAAGCGGGGAGAGATGTCCGGCAATGATACGCCGCTCATGCATCCGTCCGCCGTGGGGCTGGTAGCGCAGCATCGCTTCCAGATCACCCGCCGCTGCCAGACGCCGCAGCCCGGTGCGCAGCATGGCGGCGTCGGCAGCCTCCCCCGGCATGTTGAACACGAGGTCTGTGACGCCTTCGGCCGCGGTCTGGTGAACGCCAAGCGTCATTGGCAGGCCGGGGTCCCGCACAAATGTCCCGCGTCCCGCCTCGCCGGTGACCAGCCCCCTGTGCTCAAGCTCCTTGTAGACGCGCGTCGCGGTGGCCAGGGCGACACCGGATGCCTCGGCAAAGGCCCGGTGCGTCGGCAGCCTGGAACCGGGCGCCAGTTTGCCTTCCCGGATAGCTTTGGAAAGCAGGTCGGCAAGCTGCGTGTATCTGGATTTGCTCATCGGATCGCTGTCATTAGTACAATAGAAAAATTGTCATGGGTTGAGCCTCGTGGCATCCCGGTCTCAAGTCAACCTTGAGGTTTGTTCCATGCCCCGTGTCCTCTCCGCGCCCTTACTGGCCCTGTGCCTGTTCACGGTGACCTTTGCCGTCAATCTTCAGGCCCCGCTGTATGAGGTCTACGCGGCCGGCAGTGCGTTCGGAGCGACGGCGGTGACGGTTGCGTTCGCGGCTTACGTTGCAGGGCTGATGCCGGCCTTGCTGCTGCTCGGCGGGCTGTCGGACCGGATCGGGCGCCGTGGTCCCGTGGCGCTGGCGCTGCTTTTCGGATTTACGGCCACCGCGCTGCTGGTCGTGGCCCCGGGCTGGAGCAGCCTGATTGCGGCACGATTCCTGCTGGGCGCAGGGACCGCCCTGGCGACGACCGCCGGGACCGCCTGGATGACAGAGATCCTTGGCACAGACCGGGCCCGGACTGCGGCTCTGATAGTAACCTCGGCCACGTCACTGGGCTTTGGCGGCGGCGCGCTTGCCACCGGTGTCAGCCTGGCGGTTCAAGGGGCGGTGCTAGCCCCGGTCAGCTATGTTCTCCTGCTGGCCGCCGCGCCGGTCCTGGCCGCGCTGATTTTCGCGCTGCCGCAAGCGGACCGGAAGCAAGCGGTCACTGTGCTGCGCTTGCCGGTGTTTCCGTCCGGCACCTGGGTCTATGGGGCCGCGATGGCGCTGGCGTGGTCTGCGACCGGCATGACCATTGCAGTCGTGCCGCTGCAACTGGCGGCGCATGGGCTGGGAGGCTGGACCGGGCTGGTGATCTTCCTGGCGATCTTCGCGGGCTTCCTGTGCCAGCCCATTGCCCGGCGCATGACCAACAGCCAGGCGCTTGGCGCCGGATTCGTCCTGGTGCCGCTTGGGTTCCTGGTGCTGCTGGCGGGTGTGTGGCTTCAGGCGCTTATCCTTGTGCTCGCCGGAACCTGCATCACCAGCGCGGCAAGCTATGGCTTCACCTATCTGGCGTCCCTGGCAGAGGTGCCGGCGCGCGCGCCGGAGGACCGCGCCCGCGCCACGGCGGGCCTTTTCGTCTACGCCTATTGCGGGTTCTCGCTGCCGGTCATCGCCAGCGGAGCCTTGGCGGACATGCTGGGGCTTTTGCCTGCGCTGGCTATCTTCGCCGCTGCGCTGGTGGCGGCAGCGGTGATGATCGCTGGCGTCTGGAGGCGGCGGTCCGGACCGCGCCACGGCAGCTTGGGCGTTTTCCGATTGAGCCGTATTTTCACTGGTTCCTGAACGGGAACAGGCCGGAATCGCAGAAAGAGGCATTCAGGAGCCGCCGGAGCCTTCGAACAGGACCTCGCGCAGCGGTTCATACGCTGGCGAGCGGGTGAACGCCGGTGTGAACCGGGCGGCGATCCTAGCCTCCAGTTCAAGGGTTGCAGGGAACGGGCGCGCCAGTTCGCCACTGGCAAGCAGCGGCTGCACCAGCGCCTCGTGGGCGATCAGAACGCCGCCGCCGTGGCGGGCTTCTTCGAGGGCGACCGAGAACAGGGAATGCACAACACCGGTCCGGCTGATTGAGCCGCCGCCGGGCTGGGCGTTCAGCCACATATCCCAGTCGTTGGCCCAGGCGCCGTCATGCAGAAGTGTCTCATGGTTCAAGTCCGAAAGCGACGTGAGCCGTGCGGCAATCTCCGGCGCGCAGACCGGAAAGATCCGGTCATTGCAGACTTCGATTTCGTCATCGCCCAACGGGGCTGAGCTGTAGAACAGGGTCAGATCAAAAGGTTCGCGCGCCAGGTTCGGCGGGGCTTCCATCGCCACCACAGAAACCGAGATTTCAGGCGCTGACTTGCGCAGCTGCCGCAGCCGCGGCGGCAGCCAGAGCTGGGCGATGGAGGGGAGGGCGGCAACCTTGACCTTGCCCGGCGCTGCTTTGGTCCGCAGCGCCTGCACCGCCAGCCCGAGCTGGTCGAACGCCCGCGTGAAGCCGGGCGCCAGCTCCTCCGCCAGCGGTGTCAGCGCCACGCCGCGGGCATGACGGCGGAACAGCGGCGCCCCGGCCCATTCCTCCAAAGACTTGATGTGCTGGGTGACTGCGCCCGGTGTCACCGACAATTCCTCAGCGGCGGCGGTGAAGCTGCCCAGCCGGGCGGCGGCCTCAAACGCGCGCAGCGCGTTCAGATGCGGGCCCTTGGGGCGGAGTGGGGCAATGGCCATGCGTTTGAGCCTTAGTTTTTCTACGCGAAAATAATAGCAATACTGATTTGCTGTGAACAGGGCCGGCCCCGCATTGTGAAGCCAGTTGAACAGCAGATGCGGAGGAGCCACGATGCTGCAGCATTTCACCCGAACCGTCACCGCGGCGGACCCGCTGGTGGCCGAAGCGCTGGCTGGTGAGAAAGAGCGCCAGCAGGACCAGATCGAGCTGATCGCGTCGGAGAACATCGTCAGCCGGGCAGTGCTGGACGCGTTGGGCCACGAAATGACAAACAAGACGCTGGAAGGCTACCCCGGCAACCGCTTTCACGGCGGCGGGCGTTTTGTCGATGTGGTGGAAGAGGCCGCCATCGAGCGCGCCAAACGGCTGTTCGGCTGCGGTTACGCCAATGTGCAGCCGCATTCCGGCAGCCAGGCCAACCTGGCGGTGTTCTTCCTGCTGCTCAAACCCGGTGACAAGGTGCTGTCGCTGGACCTGGCGGCCGGCGGCCATCTGAGCCACGGGCTGAAGGCGAACCTGTCGGGACGCTGGTTCGAGCCGCATCACTATGGCGTCGATGCGGAGAGCGAGGTCATCGACTATGACGCGCTTGAGAAACAGGCCGAACAGCTCCGCCCGCGGCTGATCATCGCCGGCGGTTCGGCCTATCCGCGGGTGATTGATTTCGAGCGCATGGGGGCAATCGCCAAGAAGGCCGGTGCCTGGCTACACGTCGATATGGCGCATATCGCGGGGCTGGTGGCCGCGGGCGGGCACCCGTCGCCCTTTCCCCATGCAGACATCGTGACCTGCACCACGACCAAGACCCTGCGCGGCCCGCGCGGCGGGCTGATCCTGACCAACAACCAGGATTGGTTCCACAAGCTGCAATCTGCGGTGTTTCCGGGCGTCCAGGGCTCGATCCACAGCCAGGTACTGGCGGCCAAGGCGGTGTGCCTGGGCGAGGCACTGACGGATGAGTTCAAAGCCTACGCACGGCAGTTGAAGGCGAACGCAGCCACGCTGGCGGCGGTGCTGCAAACGCGCGGGCTGCGGATCGTCTCTGGCGGGACCGATACCCATCTGGTGCTGGTGGACCTCAGCCCCAAGGGGATCACCGGCAAGCGGGCGGAAGCGGTTCTGGAACAGGCCGGCATCACCGCCAATAAGAACGCCATCCCGAACGACAGCCCGCGGCCGCCGGAATGGGTCGGCCTGCGGCTGGGCTCCGGGGCTGCCACCACGCGCGGCATGAAGGAAGCCGAGTTCGAGGCGCTGGGGCACATGATCGCGGACCTGGTGGACGCGGAAGCGGCCGGGGATGCACAGGCCGCCGTGGGGCGCTGCAAGACCAAGGCGGCCGCGCTTTGCGCCGCGTTCCCGGCAGGCTGCGGCTAACCTTGATGCTCAGAACGGCAGGTCTGGTGATGGCCTGCCGTACCCCGGCCTGCGGCGGTTTTGCCCGCGTCAAAGACTTGTGCCAACGGGGGCGCGCCGCGGAAGCTGCGTTGTCCGCCGGCTGGCGCGCCGCAGGTAAGCCGTTGCAAAGGTGCGGCTATTCCCTGAGCGCATAGCCCTGATGTGACTCCTGCATACCCTATGCGATATCGGCATTTCACAGCGCCCGCGCCGCAGGTTAGCGTTTGCGCCATAATCACAGGGGAGTATGCCTAATGACGAAATTTGTCAGAAGCCTGGCAGCTGCTGCGGTGGTGGCGATGGCACCGGTTGCCTATGCCGAAACCACCGTGCGCGTTGCCTATGACGCTGACCCGGTCTCGCTGGACCCGCACGAGCAGCTGTCCGGCGGCACGCTGCAGCTGTCGCACATGGTCTTTGATCCGCTGGTGCGCTGGACCCAGGACCTGCAGTTCGAGCCGCGCCTGGCCGAAAGCTGGGAGCAGATCGACGGCACCACCATGCGTTTCAAACTGCGCAGCGGCGTGACCTTCCACAGCGGCAACCCGCTGACCGCCAAGGACGTTGACTGGACCTTCGACCGGCTCAAGCAGAGTGACGATTTCAAGGGCATCTTCGCACCCTTCACCGATGTCGAAGTCGTGGATGACATGACCTTCGACCTCAAGACCTCGGAGCCCTATCCGCTGGTCCTGCACACCGCGACCTACATCTTCCCGATGGACAGCGCCTTCTATTCCGGCACCACTGCTGACGGCAAGGACAAGGCCGAAGTGGTCAAGCACGGCGACAGCTTTGCCTCCCGCAATGTCTCCGGCACCGGCCCCTTCATTGTCTCCGAACGTGAGCAGGGCGTGCGCGTCGTGTTCGACCGCTATGCCGATTACTGGGACAGCGAAAGCGGCGGCAACGTCGACAAGATCGTGCTGACCCCGATCAAGGAAGACCCGACCCGCGTCGCGGCGCTGCTGTCCGGCGACGTGGACTTCATCGCGCCGGTTCCGCCGACCGATCTGAAGCGCGTGGAAGAGGCTGAGGGCGTTGACCTGATCACCATGCCCGGCACCCGGATCATCACCTTCCAGATGAACCAGAACCGCGTCGAAGCGTTCAAGGACGCGCGCGTCCGTCAGGCGATCGACTATGCGGTCAACAACGCAGGCATCGTTGACCGCATCATGCGCGGCTTCGGCACCGTTGGCGCACAGGCCAGCCCGGCAGGCTACCTCGGCTATGACGAGGCGCTGGCACCGCGTTTCGACGTGGAAAAAGCCAAGGCGCTGATGGCTGAAGCAGGCTATGCCGATGGTTTCTCGATCACCATGATGGCGCCCAACAACCGCTATGTGAACGACGACAAGATCGCCCAGGCGGTGGCTTCGATGCTGTCCAAGATCAACATCAAGGTTGACCTGCAGACCATGCCCAAGGCGCAGTACTGGCCGGCGTTCGACGAGCGCGCAGCGGACATGATGATGATCGGCTGGCACGCGGACACCGAAGACTCCGCCAACTTCCATCAGTTCCTGACCGCCTGCCCGGATGAAGCAACCGGCAACGGCCAGTACAACTCCGGCAACTACTGCAACGAAGAAGCCGACAAGCTGATGAACCAGGCCAACGCGGAAACCGATCCGGACAAGCGCGCGGAGCTGCTGCAGAAGCTGGAAGGCATCCTGTACGAAGAAGCGGCGTTCATTCCGCTGCACTGGCAGAACCTGGCATGGGGCGCCAAGTCCGGCATGAACGCGGCAGAGATCGTGAACGCGCTGAACTTCCCCTACTTCGGTGACCTGGTTGTCGAGACCGGCAGCTAAGCCACTGAACAGACCCGGGCCGGTCTCCCCCGGCCGGCCCGGGACACCCCCATAACAAGCGGCTGCCAAGGCCGCGATTGCAGGCGCTGCGGAACCCTTGGGACCTGCGTCCTGTGCTGTAACCGAACTCTACAAAGGTCAGGAAGATGTTTGCCTATCTCGCAAAGCGAGTGATTCAGGCGATTGCGGTGATGTTCGTCATCTCGCTGATTGCTTTTGCCATCCAGGGCAACCTGGGCGACCCGCTGCGCGAGCTGGTCGGCCAGTCGGTCTCGGAAGAAGTGCGCCAGCAGCTGCGCGATGAGCTGGGGCTGAACGACAGCTTCGTGACCCAGTACCTGCGGTTTGCGGGCAATGCCCTGCAGGGCGACCTGGGCACCTCCTATTTCTTCAAGGAGCCGGCACTGGACGTGATCCTGAAGAAACTGCCCGCGACGCTGGAACTGGTGTTCGGCGCGACGCTGATCATCGTCGGCTTCTCGGTGCCGCTGGGCGTCTATACCGCGATCAAGCCCGACAGTATCCTGAGCCGCATCATCATGGGCCTGTCGATTGTCGGAATCTCGATCCCGGTGTTCCTGACCGCCATCCTGATGATCTTTGTGTTCTCGGTGGAATACGGCTGGTTCCCCTCCTACGGGCGCGGCGACACCGTGCATGTCTGGGGCTACTGGGAGACCAACTTTGCCACCGCCGACGGCTGGATGCACATCATTCTGCCCTCCTTTGCGCTGGCGTCGATCATGCTGCCGCTGTTTGTCCGCCTGATCCGGGCCGAGATGATGGAAGTGCTGCAGTCGGAGTACGTGAAATACGCCAAGGCAAAGGGCATCAACCCGTGGCGCATCTACTTTGTCCACGCGCTGAAGAACACGCTTCTGCCGGTGATCACCGTGGGCGGCGTGCAGATCGGCACCATGGTGGCCTACACCATCCTGACCGAGACGGTGTTCCAGTGGCCGGGCATGGGCTTCATGTTCCTTGAGGCGGTGAACCGCGTCGATACCCCGCTGATCGTGGCGTACCTGATTGTCGTCGGCTTCATCTTTGTGGTCACCAACACCATCGTCGACCTGATCTATGGCCTGGTGAACCCGACCGTGAACGTTGCGAGGATGGGCGCATGAGCACCGAAACGCTGAATCCGAAATCCGAACCTTCGCGCTGGTCCAAGGCCTGGAACTCCAACATGGGCTACAGCTTCCGCCGCAATCCGGTGGCGGTGGTCAGCATGATCGTCTTCCTGCTGATTGCGGCTGCGTCTTTCCTGGCGCCGGTGATCGCGCCCTATGATCCCTACGATCCGGGGTCCATTGATATCATGAACTCGGAATACCCGCCGGTCTGGATCGACGGCGCGCTGCCGGAGTTCATGCTGGGCACCGACGACCAGGGCCGCGACCTGTGGTCCACCATCCTGTACGGCACCCGCCTGTCGCTGCTGATCGGCATCTGTGCCGTGGCGCTGCAGGCGTTCCTGGGCATTTCCATCGGCCTGCTTGCGGGCTATGTCGGCGGCCGCCTGGACAGCCTGCTGATGCGGCTGGCCGATATCCAGCTGTCGTTCTCGACCCTGATGGTGGCGATCATTTTCCTGGCGGTTACGCAGGCGATGTTCGGCTCTGACACCTTCAACCGGTATGCCGTTGTATTTCTGATTGCGGTGATCGGGGTGGCGGAATGGCCGCAATACGCCCGCACCGTGCGCGCCACCGTGCTGGCCGAGAAGAAGAAGGAATATGTCGACAGCGCCCGGGTGCTGGGCTTTGGCCCGATGCGGATCATGGTGCGGCACATCCTGCCGAACTCGCTGTCGCCGATTTTCGTGATCTCCACCGTGCAGGTCGCCAACGCGATCATCTCGGAGGCCTCGCTCAGCTTCCTGGGGCTGGGCATGCCGCCGAGCCAGCCGTCGCTGGGCTCGCTGATCTCTTCCGGCTTCGACTACATCTTCTCCGGCAGCTGGTGGATCACCGCCATTCCGGGCGTGGTGCTGGTGGTGCTGGTCCTTGTCATCAACCTGCTGGGCGACTGGATGCGCGACGTCCTGAACCCGAAACTCTACAAGGGGTAACGCGATGAGCCTTCTTTCCGTTCGCGACCTCACCGTGAAATTCGCCATGCGCGACCAGACGGTTACCGCCCTTGACGGCATTTCCTTTGACCTGGCCAAGGGCGAGCGTCTGGGCATCGTCGGCGAAAGCGGCGCCGGCAAGTCGATCACCGGCTTCTCGCTGATGAACCTGCTGAGCCGCCCTGGCTACATCGACAGCGGCCAGATCCTGTTTGACGGCGAGGATGTCGTTCAAATGAACGACAAGCGCCTGCGCAACCTGCGCGGCAACCGGATGGCGATGATCTTCCAGGATCCGATGGTGACGCTGAATCCGGTGCTGACTATCGGCCAGCAGATGATCGAAACCCTGATGGCGCACCGCAAGCTGAGCCGCGAGGAAGCGCGCCAGATCGCCATCGTCAAGCTGCGCGAGGTCTATATCCCGTCGCCGGAGGAACGCCTGGAGCAGTACCCGCACGAGCTGTCGGGTGGTATGCGGCAGCGGATCATCATTGCGATTGCACTGCTCTTGGACCCGCAGCTGATCATCGCGGATGAACCCACGACGGCGCTGGACGTGACCATTCAGGCCGACATCATGGAGCTGATGCTGGAGCTGTGCCAGTCCAATCAGGTGGGGCTGATCCTGATCACCCACGACCTGGGCGTGGTCAGCCAGATGACCGAGCGCACGCTGGTGATGTATGCAGGCCGCATCATCGAAGCCGGGCGCACCCGGGAAATCATCAATGATCCGCAGCACCCCTATACCCAAGGTCTGATCAACGCGCTGCCGCAGCAGACGGTGCCAGGCCAGCGGTTGAAGCAGATCCCCGGCAACATGCCGGGACTGGCCAGCATCCCCCAGGGCTGCGCCTTCAATCCGCGCTGCAAATATGCCACCGACCTGTGCCGCAGCCGGGTTCCGGAAGTCGTGCAATACGGCGAGGTTGCGGTGGCCTGCCACGAAGTACAGCGCCTGCACAGCGATGAAGACCGTCAGGAGGCACGGGCATGAAGGACGTAAACACTGACCGCCCGCTGCTGGAGATCAAGAACCTGGAAAAGCGGTTCGATCTCGACCATGGGTTCTTGGAGACCCTCAAGTTCAGGAAGGGCAAGATCGTGCGGGAAACCCGCTCGGTCCACGCGGTGAACAACATCTCGCTGGAGGTGGGCCGCGGCGAAGCGCTGTGCGTTGTGGGCGAGTCGGGCTGTGGCAAGTCCACCGTCGCGCGCCTGGTTGCGGGCCTGCTGACCCCCACTGCGGGGGAGATTCACTATGACGGGCAGCGTATCGACGATCTGTCGCGCGGCGGCATGCAGCCCTTGCGCAAGAAGATCCAGATGATCTTCCAGAACCCCTATGCCTCGCTCAACCCGCGCATGACCATCCGGCAGGCGCTGGAAGAACCCGTGCGCCACCACAACCCCGGTGCCTCGGCGGCGGAGGTGCGGGACAAGGTGACCGAGGTGATGCTGTCGGTGGGTGTCGACCCCAGCTGGGCCAAGCGCTACCCGCATGAGTTCTCCGGCGGCCAGCGCCAGCGGATCGCCATTGCCCGCGCCCTGACGGTGGATCCGGAATTCATCATCGCGGACGAGCCGATCAGCGCGCTGGATGTGTCGATCCAGGCGCAGGTGCTGAACCTGATGCTGGAGGCCAAGGAAAGCCGCGGTCTCACCTATCTGTTCATCACGCACGATCTGAGTGTTGTGGAGCATTTCGGCACCCGCGTCGCGGTTCTTTACCTCGGGTCGGTCTGCGAAGTTGCGAACACCGCGACATTGTTCTCCAACCCGAAACACCCTTATACTCGGGCCTTGCTGTCCGCGGTGCCGCAGCTGAAGGACGACCGGCCGAACCATATCCGCCTCAAGGGCGAGATCCCGACGCCGATCAACCTGCCGACAGGCTGCCCGTTCCAAAGCCGCTGCGCCTTTGCGGATGCACGATGCAAGAGTGAAAAGCCCAAAGCCATTCACCAGCCCGATGGCAGCCTTGTTGCCTGCCACGCTGTCGAGGAAGACAGGCTGGATGCGGTGGCCGCCGGCTAGGACGGGACGCTAGTTGGACATTATCTGGCTCAAGGATTTTGAGGCATTGGTCGCGTGCAAGAATTTCTCGCGCGCGGCCGAAGAGCGTAATGTCAGCCAGCCCGCTTTCTCCCGCCGTATCCGGGCGCTGGAGAATGAGATCGGGGTGCGGCTGATCAACCGCGAGACACTGCCGCTGACCCTGACGCCGGCGGGGGAGGTGTTCCTGTCCCAGTCCCGCATCATGCTGCGCACCTACGAGGAAACCATCGAGCGCTGCCAGACCATCGACGCGGCGGGCGAGAACGTGATCCGCTTTGCCGCCTCGCAGTCGCTTTATATGACGCACTACAAGACCCTGATTGCGCCCTTGGCGAGCGAAGGCGGGGTGGATACCGACCTCAACTCCACCTCCTGGGCCGCTGACCAATTCGTCAGCGCGCTGCAGCAGGGCTATTGCGACGTGATCCTGACCTACTGGCATCCGTCGATGGATTTCCTCGGCCCGCTGGAGGTCGCCAATTTCGAATACCTGACACTGTCGACGGACCGCTATGTGCCGGTCTCCCGCAGCACCCCGGACGGGGCGCCGGAGTTCGGTTTTGCGGCGGGCAGCAAGGACGCGGTGCCGCTGCTGTCCTATGGCGCGGTGTCCGCCCTGCGGTCGGTGCAGGAGTTCGCCCTGACGCAGCTTTTGCCCACGCAGAAGGTCTTTGTCGTCAACCAGAACGCGCTGGCCAACAGCGTCAAGGCGATGATCCAGGAGGGGTTCGGCATGGGCTGGCTGCCGCTGAGCCTGTGCCGGGAGGAGATCAAGCAGGGACGGTTCGCGGTGGTGGATGAGCGTCTCGCCACCGATCTGGAAATCCGCCTCTACCGCGATCCCCGCAGCACCAAGCAGACGCTGGATGTGCTCTGGAAGCAGCTGAAACGCACTGCGACGAAGGCCGCCTGAGCGTCGCTGCTTCGCCATGCCGGTTCGACGTCTGCCCAAAAAGTACGGTCCCGGCCAATAAAAAAGACGCCCTAGGGCGCCTTGTTTTATTGGTCGGAGTGAGAGGATTCGAACCTCCGACCCCTGCCTCCCGAAGACAGTGCTCTACCAGGCTGAGCTACACTCCGACCGTGGGGGGCGAAATAGCCCAGGGCGCGGGGTTTGACAAGGGCGATTCCACAGAAAGATGCGGTTTTTGAGAATTCTTTTTAGCGGCTTGCGGCGAGGTGCCGGCGGCCATGAAAAAGCCCCGCGCGGACAACCGGGCGGGGCTTTGAGAATTCCGGAGAATATCTTTGAAATCAGAGGCTTGCGTCCAGCGCGGCGACAACAGCGTCGCCCATCTGACTGGTGGAAACCGGCTCCACGCCTTCGCTGGCCAGCAGGTCGGCAGTGCGCACGCCGTCGGCCAGCACCTTCTCGACTGCGGCTTCCAGCCGGTCGGCTTCGGCGCCCTGATCGAAGCTGTAGCGCAGCGCCATGGCAAAGCTCAGGATGCAGGCGATCGGGTTGGCCTTGCCCTGGCCCGCGATGTCCGGTGCAGAGCCGTGCACGGGCTCATAGAGCGCCTTGGGGCGGCCGTTTTCCATCGGCGCGCCGAGCGATGCGGAGGGCAGCATGCCCAAGCTGCCGGTCAGCATCGCCGCACAGTCGGACAGGATGTCGCCGAACAGGTTGTCGGTCAGGATGACGTCGAACTGCTTGGGCGCACGCACCAGCTGCATGGCGCCGTTGTCGGCGTACATGTGGGACAGCTCGACCTCCGGGTAATCGGCCGCCACGCGGGTCACCACCTCGCGCCACAGGATGCCGGATTCCATCACGTTGGCCTTCTCCATCGAGCAGACCTTCTTGTTGCGGCGCATTGCCAGCTCGAACGCGGAACGGGCGGCGCGTTCGATCTCGGACTCAGTATAGCGCTGGGTGTTGATGCCAACGCGCTCGTTGCCCTCTTCGAAGATGCCGCGCGGCTCGCCGAAGTAGACGCCGGAGGTCAGCTCGCGCACGATCATGATGTCGAGACCGGCGACGATGTCTTTCTTCAGCGAGGAGAAATCCGCCAGCGCATCAAAGCACTGTGCCGGGCGCAGGTTGGAATAAAGGTCCATCTCCTTGCGCAGGCGCAGCAGGCCGCGCTCGGGCTTCACGGAGAAGTCCAGGTCGTCATAGGCCGGGCCGCCAACAGCGCCGAGCAGCACCGCGTCGACGTCCTGCGCCTTGGCCATGGTCTCATCCGCCAGCGGCTTGCCGTGCTTGTCATAGGCCGCGCCGCCGACCAGATCCTCGCTCACATCGAACTGCAGGCCGCGCTTGTCGCCGAACCAGGTGATGATCTTGCGCACCTCGGTCATGACTTCGGGGCCGATCCCGTCGCCGGGCAGAATCAGAATCGATGGGTTGGGCATGGGGATCCTCCAAAAAAACAGCTGGCATGGGCGTAGCGGGACAGCCGGGCAGGGTCAATAACGGCCCTTGGAAATAAAGGGGTCTGATGAGGATTTGCCCGCGCAATGAAGGGAAGGCCGGCCGGGTCAGTCCAGCAACAAATCCACCCACACCAGGCGGTGGCGGCTGGCGATGGCTGACGCATCCTCCGGGCTGTCCGGCCAGGCAACGCCGCTGCCGGTGACAGTCAGCCCGGCCGAGGGCAGCACATAATCGACCCGCATCTGTCCGGCGCCCTGCCACTCCACCGTGGCGGTGCCGCCCTTGGCGCTTTGCGGCTGCGGATCCTGCAGGCGCGGGTCTGCCAGAAGGCTGCGGATAGCCTGTTTGCGGCCCTCGCCTTGCTCAGGGTCGAGATTTGCGTCGCCGGCAATGACAAAGGGGGCTTCGGGCACCGGCCCAAGCTGACCGTCCAGCAGCAGCTGCCACAGGCGGATTTCGTCGTGGTTGCGCCGCCCGTTGCGGTCTTCCGGCCCATCAAAGACTGGCGGGGTGGCATGAAAGGTCATCACATTAAGCCAGCCGCCATCCGGCAGCTCCACAGGCACCAGCCAATGCGCTGCGGAAGACAGCCGCTGCACCGCTTGCGCCTCAGCTGAGGGGAAGGGCCGTCCGTCCGGGTGCTGCGGTAGCAGCGCTCCGGGCAAGTCGCGCCACAGCAGGGCTGAGAAATCGCGGACCCCTTCGCGGCCGACCGGCAGCCGCGACAGCAGCGCAATCCCGCCCTGGCCGCGGAACCGGCCATAGCCCTGGTTGTCGCGCGGCCCGCCGGTCCTGCCATCGCCATCCAGATCCAGCGGGGCAGGGGGCGGCAGTCCTGCGTTGGGCTGCAAGTGGACGCGGTGCGGGTAGCTCAGGCCCTGGTCCGCAAGCTGTCCGGCCAAGGCCGCGAGCGCCCGGCCTTCGTAATCCCAATCAATTCCCTGCAGCGCCAGAACATCCGGTTGCGCGGCGGTTATGACGGCCGCAACGGCGGCAACCTGAGGGTCTTTACCGCGCTCTATATCGCGCAGCAGCAATCCCGGCCCGTCGCGCGACAGCTCAGTGTTGAAAGTAGCGATGCGGAGCGTTTCTGCCCAGCCCGTCCCGGCGGCAAGGATCAGAAGAAGACCCGCCGCCAGCCGCGTCATGCGGTCTGCATCGCCTCATCTGCGTTGCTGCAGGCGGCGCGGCGTTTTTGTGCAATCAGGCCGGAAATGCGCAGCATCGCCATGCCGCGCATGATCATCGAGGCCGGCACCAGCGCCCACGCGCTGATCACCCAGATCAGCATATGCGGTGCCGCCAGCATTCCCGGATCCACCAGGCCCGACATCATCTTGACCACGGCAGGAAGGGCAAAGGGCAGCAGCACGCCGCCGACGATATTGATCCGCCCGTCCCGCTGCAGCCGCTGCACCACATCGCCGCCGGCTGTCGGATCGAACAGGGGCAGGTTGATCCAGACGTTGAATGCGCCGCTGCCGACCGGCCAATGGCCCACCCGGATCACCAGCGCAAAAACGGCGATTGCCAGGACTGCGACCGTGCCGGCCAGCCCGGCGGCATCGCGCACCATCAGCACCGTTGCCTCCGGCACCTGCGGCGGCATCATCAGCACCGTCAGCTGCACAGGAGAGTAGGCAAAATCCAGCTGTCCGCCCAGCCAGGAGCCCAGCCGCTGCACCAGCGCTGTCAGCCCGGTCGGGGCCAGCGGATGGGCCGCCAGCAGGCTTAGCGCGCCGAGCGAGGCGGCGCAGGCGCCAAAACGCATCCGGTTGATTGGCGGTGCATTGCGGAACTCGATGAAGCTGGGGAAATGGGTGTAATACTCGGTGAAAGCCAGGGCAGAGCCCAGAAGGGCAATGAACAGGACGACCTCCGGCGAATCGGTAGAGGCTGCTGGCAGGATCAGCGTCGGCATTGCGAACAGCATAGCCACCAGTAAGCCGCGGAAAGCCGCGCCTGTTATTCGTGCTAACACGTCTCCGTATCCCTTCAAACCGGACCGGGTGTTTTTGTCCCTGGTTCCGGAATTGAAGCCCCCCGGGACAGCCCGGGGTGCTCTGCCTCATTTTTGATTTACTGTTGCCGGCAGGCGGTATTCCGCTCAAGGCCCGGCAGCAGGGAAAGGGGCACATTGACTGCGAGAGTGGTGCGGTATTGCATCATCGTGGGGGCGAAAAAGACACGTTTTTAGGGCGTTCTACCAGATGCTGTGGTGGCGGGGAGAGCGCGCACAACGCAGCCGCGCCCGATAATGCGCTGCTGAAACACTGAATAGGCACAGTGCGATTCTCTTGAAGCCGCAAAAGAAAGAGCCGCCCGGGCGGGCGGCTCTGGAAAGCTTCGGCTGATTCAGCCGGGATCAGACCCAGGGGCGCTCCTGCGCGGCCTTGGTCTCGAAGGTCTTGATCGAGTCGGCTTTTTCCAGGGTCAGGCCGATATCGTCCAGTCCGTTCAGCAGGCAGTGCTTCTTGAAGGGATCAACGTCGAACTTGATGACTTCGCCGTCCGAGGTGGTGATCTCCTGTGCTTCCAGATCGACGGTCATGCGGGCGTTTTCGCCCTTCTCCGCGTCCGCCATCAGGATATCAACCTGCTCCTGCGGCAGCACGATCGGCAGGATGCCGTTCTTGAAGCTGTTGTTGTAGAAGATGTCCGCGAACGAGGTCGACACGATGCACTTGATGCCGAAATCGGCAATCGCCCAGGGCGCGTGCTCGCGCGAGGAGCCGCAGCCGAAGTTGTCACCCGCCACCAGGATCTCGGCGTTGCGGTACTGCGGCTTGTTCAGCACGAAATCCTCGATCTCGGTGCCGTCGCGGTTGTAGCGCATCTCGTCGAACAGGTTCTTGCCGAAACCGGTGCGCTGAATGGACTTCAGGAACACCTTCGGGATGATCATGTCGGTGTCGATGTTGACCAGCGGCATCGGTGCGGCAACGCCTTGGATCTTAGTGAACTTTTCCATGCTTCTGGCTCCTTACATCAGCTCGCGCACGTCGGTCAGCTTGCCGGTCAGGGCAGCGGCGGCAGCCATGGCGGGCGACACCAGGTGGGTGCGGCCCTTGTAGCCCTGGCGGCCTTCGAAGTTCCGGTTGGAGGTTGCGGCGCAACGCTCGCCCGGGGCCAGCTGGTCGGGGTTCATCGCCAGGCACATGGAGCAGCCCGCAAGGCGCCATTCGAAACCGGCGGACTCAAAGATCTCGGCCAGGCCTTCTTCCTCGGCCTGCGCCCGCACCAGGCCGGAGCCGGGAACGATCATGGCGCGCATGCCGTCCTTGATCTTCTTGCCCTTAACGACCTCTGCCACGGCGCGCAGGTCTTCGATACGGCCGTTGGTGCAGGAGCCGATGAACACGGTGTCGATCTCGATGTCGGTCAGCTTCTGGCCGGGGGTCAGCCCCATGTACTCGATCGAGCGGCGTGCCGCCTCGACCTTGCCGCCAGTGAAGTCCTCGGGGTTCGGCACAACGCCGGTGATCGGCAGCACGTCCTCGGGCGAGGTGCCCCAGGTCACGACCGGCTGGATGTCCTCACCTTTCAGGGTGATCACCTTGTCGAAATGCGCGCCTTCGTCGGTGTACAGGGTCTTCCACCAGTTCAGCGCGGCTTCCCACTGGGCGCCTTTCGGCGCGTGCGGGCGGCCTTTGACGTATTCAAAGGTGGTCTCGTCCGGCGCGATCAAGCCGGCGCGGGCGCCGCCTTCGATCGCCATGTTGCAGACGGTCATCCGGCCTTCCATCGACAGGTCGCGGATCGCTTCGCCGCAGTATTCGATGACATAGCCGGTGCCGCCGGCGGTGCCGGTCTCGCCGATCACGGCCAGAGTGATATCCTTGGCGGTCACACCCGGCTTCAGCTTGCCGGTGATCTCCACCTTCATGTTCTTGGATTTCTTCTGGATCAGCGTCTGGGTGGCCAGCACGTGCTCCACCTCAGAGGTGCCGATGCCATGCGCCAGCGCGCCAAAGGCGCCGTGGGTGGCGGTGTGGCTGTCGCCGCAGACCACGGTCATGCCGGGCAGGGTCCAGCCCTGTTCCGGGCCGACGATGTGCACGATGCCCTGGCGGACGTCATCCACCGGGTAGTAATGCACCCCGAATTCCTTGGCGTTCTTGTCGAGCGCCTCGACCTGGATGCGGCTTTCCTCGTTCTCGATGCCTTTGGCACGGTCCAGCGTGGTCGGCACGTTGTGGTCCGGCACAGCGATGGTCTTTTCGGGCGCGTGCACCTTGCGGCCGGCCATGCGCAGGCCTTCAAACGCCTGCGGGCTGGTCACTTCGTGGACCAGGTGGCGGTCGATATAGAGCAGGCAGGTGCCGTCCTCTGCTTCATGCGCAACATGCGCATCCCAGATCTTGTCATAGAGTGTCTTGGGGGACATGGGTCCTCTCCCGTGATGTATTGGGTATGCTGGCTTTGGGCTGGGCAAGCACCTTATAGGCGCGCCAGGACCGTGCGGGCGGCGCCAAAGAACCGCTCGCGCAGGCGGGCGCGGTCTTGCAGTTCGATCTTTTGGGCCAATACGAGGGTCATGGCTGTCAGATACATCCGCACGGGCCGGCAATCAAGATTCGTTCTCTGCTGCGCGGCTTCCAGGTCCGGATCCCGACGCTTGGCGGTTCCTCGCCCCAGCGTACCGTCCAGCGTCTGTTCTTGATCAAATCCCGTCCGGACGGCAGACTGCCTAAAAAAGGGGGCGTGATGGAGCCGGAGGAGCAGACCCAACCCAAGGACGCACTGGCGGAAAGCGCCGCGGAAGCGATTGAGCTCGGCCAGCAGCTGTGGGAATTCGCCGCCGGCGGCATTGAGCTGCTACTGAGGCCCTGGAACGCGTATCAGGTGGGGATCGCGGCAGCGCTCTTTGTGCTGGCGACCCTGATTGCCCGGCCGGTGGCCCAGGCATTTCACAATTGGCTGCGCGGGCGCGAGGGCTGGCCGCGCTGGCGGATGCGTTTGGGGCTGGTGGTGCACAAGCGGATCCGTGGGGTTCTGTTCGTGGTGCTGATCTGGACGGTTGTCCTGATCATGCAAGAGGCCACCTGGCCCAGCCGCTCGCGCCTGCTGGCGGTGATCGCCAACCTGTCGCTGGCCTGGCTGATCGTCTCCTTCGCCACCCGCCTGGTCGGCAACCCGCTGCTGCGAAACCTGGTGAAATACGGCGCCTGGACCTGGATCACCCTGCGTATCCTGGGGATCACACAGGAGGCCACAGCGCTGCTGGACAGCATCGCGATTGATTTCGGCGACCTCAGAATCTCGCTGTTTCTGGTGGTTCAGGCGGCTGTCATCCTCGGAGTGATGCTCACGCTGGCGCGGGTGATTTCTCAGGTTGCCGCAAACCGGATCCGTGCCAACTCCGAGATTTCCCCGTCAATGCAGGTGCTGGCAGCCAAGCTGGCGCAGATCCTGCTGTTCGGCGGTGCCTTCTTTATCGGGCTGAGGGCCATCGGTATCGACCTGACCGGCCTGGCGGTGCTGTCGGGCGCCATCGGTGTGGGCCTCGGCTTTGGCTTGCAGAAGGTGGTGTCGAACCTTGTGTCCGGTCTGATCATCCTGCTCGACAAGTCGATCAAGCCGGGCGACGTGATCTCTTTGGGCAATACCTTCGGCTGGATCAACGCGCTGGGCGCGCGCTATGTCTCCGTCGTCACCCGCGACGGGCGCGAATACCTGATCCCGAACGAGGACCTGATCACCACCCAGGTTGTGAACTGGTCGCATTCGGACAAGTTCGTCCGCCTGGATCTGAACTTCGGTACAGCCTATGACGATGATCCCCACAAGGTCCGCAAGATCGCGATTGAGGCAGCCTCCGGCGTCAGCCGTGTCCTGCAGTACGGCAGCAAGAAACCGGTCTGCCACATCACCGGTTTCGGCGACAGCAGCGTTGATTACGTGCTGCGGTTCTGGATCGACGACCCCACCGGCGGGCTGACCAATATCCGCGGCAATGTGTTTCTGGCGCTGTGGGATGCGTTCCAGGCCCAGGGCATTTCCATCCCCTTCCCGCAGCGCGAGGTGCGGATGCTGAACGACCCGCTGCCGGTCAGGGTTGCACCCGGCGAAGATGACGGATAAAGCACATGGCTTGCATCGTGGAGAGGGGCTTTCATTGAAAGTTTACCCACTGGTTGCTACATTATTAACAGGCCCGGCGCCGGGGCTTGACGGCGCGTTGTAAGGAGGACCATGTCCTGTCACCCGTACCTCAAGCGGCAGATGCCGCTGTTAATGGGGCAGCCGTGATGGCCGCCCAGTCCCAGCCCACCAGCGAACAGCTGCTGGAGCGGATTCTCTCCTCACTCAGCGATGACAAGGCCGAAGATGTTGTGCAGATCGACCTGCGCGGCAAAACGTCGATTGGCGATTACATGGTGATGGCCTCCGGCCGCTCCACCCGCCAGGTCGCGGCAATGTCGGAAAAACTGATGGACCGGCTCAAACAGGAGTTCCGGATCAGCTGCAAGGTCGAAGGCAAGGATACAGGCGACTGGGTTCTGATCGACACCGGTGATGTGATTGTCCATATCTTCCGCCCGGAAGTGCGCGAGTTCTACCAGCTCGAGAAGATGTGGATGCCCGCAGCCACCGCGGCAGACTCCGCCGCCGAGAGCTGAGCCAACGGCTGATTTGATGCAGGCCCGCGCCTGGGTGCGGGCCGGATTGCTTCAGGCCCGGTATTTTCAGGCCGGGTATTTTCAGGCCGGGTTTTTCAGGACTGTCATGCGTCTGCATATCTGTGCGGCCGGCCGCTTGCGGGCTGGCCCGGAAAAATCCCTCATCGACGACTACCTCACCCGGTTCGACCGGACCGGCCGCGCGCTGGGCCTGGGGCCTGCGCGGGTGGTGGAGATCGAGGACAAGAAGAACGCAGGCATGGCGGCTGAGGCCGCACTCTTGCGCAAGGCGCTGCCCAAGGGCGCGGTGATCTGCACCCTGGACGAGCGCGGCAAGGTGATCTCCTCCCCGGATTTCGCGGACAAGCTGGCCGGCTGGCGCGACAGCGGCCGCCAGGATCTTGCGCTGATCATCGGCGGCGCGGACGGGATTGATCCCAGCCTGCGGGCTGAGGCCGATTTCTCGATTTCTTTCGGCAAGATGGTCTGGCCGCACATGCTGGTGCGGGTGATGCTGGCCGAGCAGATCTACCGTGCTGCAACCATTTTGGCGGGCAGCCCGTATCACCGGGTGTGAATGCGCCTTGCGGCGCATGCCTGCGGCGCGAGTATTTTTGGAAAGATGAAAGTCAGGGCAGGGTGAGGACGTATGTTTCTTCGCCCCAGCCATCCGTCAGGCAGCGGGCCTGAATCCGCACCTGCTTTATGCTGTCGGGCACCTGCACGCCGCTTAAGGACCGTGTAAAGGGCTGTTCCAGCTCATGCGGATGCGCCAGCACGCGCAAGCCCAGCTCATTGCCTTCCATGTCCAGCACCCGCCAGCCGTCGGCGTAGTGCTCCCATCCGGTGTCAGGGTGGGAGAGGGTGACGCTGAAGGTCGAGCCGCCGCCGGAGTGGCGGGCGGCGGCGTTCTCGATCACCGGTTCATCCGCAAAAGCAGGCGGGCCGACGGCAGAAAGAATAAGCGGCAGAAGCAGGTGTCTCATGCCAGGACCATATCTTTGCTGGCAGAGGCGTGCAGTCACGAAACCGTGTCCCCGTCGCTTTCCGGCGGGATGCGCATCAGGATAGTGCGCGAGTGCGAGACGAACTCGCGCCGGTAGAGGACGGCGAAGGTGATCACCGCTGCACCGGCCAGCGGCAGCGCACCCGCCAGCCAGGCCACTGCGGCGAGGGCGAAATAGGTTGCCCGCATGCCACGGTTAAAGCTGCGTGCGGCTGTGATGCTGATCTCGGCGGCCTGCGCGGCGCGCGGATAGGCCAGCGGGTCCTCCCGGTCATTCGGCACAGCCGCCATCACCACCGCGCAATAGCCGAACAGCCGGTGGGACCAGACGAATTTCAGAAACGCGTTCGACAGAAACAGCAGCACCACCAGGATCTTGATCTCCCAGACAAAGGCCGGGGCGCTGTCCTGGATGAGGTCCTCGGCAACGCCTGCCAGCTGCTCTGTATTGCCGATCAGCGCCAGCCCGCCGCCAATGGCAATCATCGCGGCGGAGGCAAAGAACGCCGTCGCCTGGCGCAGGTTGCCCGCCAGCTGGGCGTCAAAGATCCGCGGATCGCGCTCCACCATCCGCTTCATCCAGTCGCGCCGGAAATCGGCCATCAGCCAGGACACCGACGGCCGACCTTTTGGCGGGTTCTCGATGCGCCAGCCGATCCACAGCCAGCTGGCTATCAGCAGGGTCAGGGCGGCAAGGTCGAACAGGGAAAACTGCGCAAGGCGGGTGGTCCAGATCATGGCCCGACCCTAGCGCGGCAATCCGCCCCTTGCCAGATGCGATAAATTGGTAATATTATTTTACCAAAGAGGAGAACCCCATGGAGATGCCATCCCCGAACCCCGCCATTCTGGCCCGCAAGGCGCGGCTTGCCGAACGGCTGCTGGCCGTGCTGCCGTCCGATGCGGTTATCCAGGACGAGATGGAGACCCGCGCCTATGAGTGCGATGCGCTGACCGCTTACAAGTGCCCGCCCTTGATGGCAGTGCTGCCGCGGACCACGCAGGAGGTCTCAGACATTCTGCGCATCTGCCACGAGGAAGGCGTGCCGGTGGTGCCGCGCGGGGCGGGCACCTCGCTTGCGGGCGGGGCGCTGCCGACCGCGGATTGCGTAATCCTGGGTGTGGCCCGCATGAACGAGGTGCTGGAGACCGATTACGAAAACCGCATCATCCGGGTACAGACCGGCCGCACCAACCTGAGCGTTTCCGGCGCGGTGGAGGAGGAAGAGTTCTTTTACGCGCCCGACCCGTCTTCGCAGCTGGCCTGTGCGATTGCTGGCAATATCGCGATGAACTCCGGCGGGGCGCATTGCCTGAAATACGGCGTCACCACCAACAACCTGCTTGGCGTGACCATGGTGATGATGGATGGCACCGTGGTGGAGATCGGCGGTGCCCATCTGGATCCGGGCGGGCTGGATCTGCTGGGCGTGATCTGCGGCAGCGAGGGCCAGCTGGGTGTGGTGACCGAAGCCACCCTGCGCATCCTGCGCAAGCCGGAGGGCGCCCGGCCGGTTCTGATCGGCTATGACAGCAACGAGGTGGCCGGCGCCTGTGTGTCGGACATCATCAAGGCAGGCGTGCTGCCGGTGGCCATCGAATTCATGGACCGCCCCTGCATCGAGGCTTGCGAGGCCTTTGCCAAGGCAGGCTACCCGATGTGCGAGGCGCTTCTGATCATCGAGGTTGAGGGCAGCCCGGCGGAAATCGACCACCAGCTTGGACTGATCGTGGAGATTGCCCGTTCCCACAACCCGGTGGAACTGCGCGAGGCCGGCGACGCGGATGAGGCCGCCCGCATCTGGCTGGGCCGCAAATCGGCCTTTGGCGCCATGGGGCAGATCAACGATTACATGTGCCTGGACGGCACCATCCCGGTGTCCTCGCTGCCCTTCGTGCTGCGCCGGATCGGCGAGATGAGCAAGGAATTCGGTCTGGACGTGGCCAACGTCTTTCACGCGGGTGACGGCAATATGCACCCGCTAATCCTGTTCGACGCCAACAAACCGGGCGACCTGGAGACCTGCGAGGCCTTCGGCGCCGAGATCCTGAAGCTGTGTGTCGAGGCAGGCGGCTGCCTGACCGGCGAGCATGGCGTGGGGATCGAGAAGCGCGATCTGATGCTGCATCAGTACAGCGAGACGGATCTGGAGGCGCAGCTTAAGGTCAAGGACGTGTTTGACCCCAAATGGCTGCTCAATCCGGCCAAGGTGTTTCCGCTCTCGGTGACCGAAGGCCGCCGGGCCGTGGCGCTGGCTGCCGAGTAATGGGGGCTTTGCCCCCAAACCCCCAGAGTATTACCGGAAAGATGAAAATGATGACACCAGGGAGCGAGGCGGAACTGGCCGAAGCCATTGCAGGCGCATGCGGGCCATTATGTATTCAGGGCGGCAGCACCCGCGGGCTTGCAGTTGAGGGCGAGGTCCTGAGCACCCGCGGATTGTCGGGAGTGGAACTCTATGAGCCCGGCGCCCTGACGCTGGTGGTCAAGGCGGGCACGCCGGTTGCCGAAGTGGAGGCGCTATTGGCCACGGAGAACCAGCAGCTGGCGTTCGAGCCGATGGACCACCGCGGGCTGCTGGGTACGGAAGGCGAGCCGACCATCGGCGGCGTGATAGCCGCGGGTCTTTCCGGCCCCCGGCGCATCCAGACGGGGGCGGCGCGCGATCACCTGCTGGGGGTGCGGTTCGTGGATGGCAGCGGCCAGGCGGTCAAGAATGGCGGCCGGGTGATGAAGAACGTGACGGGATATGACCTGGTGAAGCTGATTTGCGGCGCCCATGGCACTCTGGGGGTGCTGACGGAAGTGTCTCTCAAGGTGCTGCCGCGGGCCGAGGCCAGTGCCACGGTGACCGTGGCCGGCGTGGATCTGCCCGCTGCGGTGCGGGCGATGTCGGCGGCTTTGGGCTCCCCCTATGATGTTACTGGCGCGGCCTATGATGCGCAGAGCAAACAGGCACATATCCGGGTGGAGGGGTTCCAGGACTCCGCCGCCTACCGCAGCGGCAGGCTGGCGGAGCTGCTGTCGGCCTGCGGTTCAACCGAAGTGCAAGAGGATGCCCAAGGCCTGTGGCAGGGGATCCGCGATGTGTCTGCCTTTCACGGGCGGGACGGAGACGTCTGGCGGATATCGGTGAAACCGTCAGATGCCGTCGATCTGGCCCCGCGGCTGGAGGCGGAGGCGCTGCAGTTCGACTGGGGCGGCGGGCTGATCTGGGCGCTTGTCCCCGCGGGGACAGAGCTGCGAAACCGGATCAGCGTGCCGGGCCATGCCACGCTCGTTCGTGCCTCGCAGGACACCCGCGCCCGGCTGGGCGTGTTCCAGCCGCAGCCCGCACCGCTGGCGGCCATTTCCGAAGGGCTGCGGCGCCAGTTTGATCCGCGCGGCATCCTCAACCCGGGCCTGATGGGGTAAGACATGCAGACCACTTTCACTGAAGAACAACTGCAGGACCCCGGCACCAAGCGCGCTAATGAAATCCTGCGGACCTGCGTGCATTGCGGTTTCTGCACCGCCACCTGCCCCACCTATCAGGTGCTGGGCGACGAGCTGGACAGCCCGCGCGGCCGGATCTATCTGATCAAGGACATGCTGGAGAACGAGCGGGTGCCGGACGCAAAGACCGTCAAGCATATCGACCGCTGCCTCAGCTGCCTGGCCTGCATGACCACCTGCCCCTCGGGCGTGCACTACATGCACCTGGTGGATCATGCACGCGCCTACATCGAAAAGCACTACGACCGCCCGTGGAGCGATAAAGCGCTGCGCTGGCTTCTGGCACGGATCCTGCCGTATCCGGGCCGGTTCCGGCTGGCGCTGCTGGGGGCCAAGCTGGCGAAACCCTTCAAGGGGCTGCTGCCGGATCCCCGGCTGCGCGCGATGCTGGATATGGCGCCGAAAACCATTCCGCCGGTCAGCCGCAATGACGATCCGCAGAGCTTTGCGCCCGAGGTTCCGCGCAAGAAGCGCGTGGCGCTGATGACCGGCTGCGCGCAGAAGGCGCTGAACACCGATATCAACGACGCCACCATCCGCCTGCTGACCCGGCTGGGCTGCGAGGTGGTGGTAGCCGAGGGCGCGGGCTGCTGCGGCGCGCTGACCCACCACATGGGGCGCGAGGACGAGAGCCACGCCACCGCGGCCAGGAATATCCGCGCCTGGGCGGCGGAGATGGACGAACAAGGGCTGGACGCCATTGTCATCAACACCTCCGGCTGCGGCACCACGGTCAAGGATTATGGTCACATGTTCCGCAATGATCTCCTGGCGGAAGACGCGGCGCGGGTCTCGGCCATCTCGATGGATATCTCCGAACTTCTGATGCAGCTGGAGCTGCCCGAGGGCGCGGACAAGGGGCTGACCGTGGCCTATCACGCCGCTTGCTCGCTGCAGCACGGCCAGCAGATCAAGACGCATCCGAAGACATTGCTGAAACGCGCAGGCTTCAAAGTGGTGGAGCCCGCCGACAGCCACCTCTGCTGCGGCTCTGCCGGCACCTACAACCTGATGCAGCCGGAAATCTCTGCCGAGCTGAAGGCGCGCAAAGTGAAAACGCTGGAGGCAAAGAGCCCAGACCTGATTGCCGCCGGCAATATCGGCTGCATGATGCAGATCGGCTCCAGCACGGAGGTGCCCATCGTGCACACCGTGGAGCTCTTGGACTGGGCCACCGGCGGCCCGCAGCCGCCTGCGCTGACTACGCCGGGCAAACGCGCGCCGGAGGTGCCGATTTTACGCTGAGGCCGCCGCCAAAAGAATCGGGCTGCATTCACCGCAGGCTTGCCGTAATTTTGCCTGAACAGACAGGTAATCTCCCAGCCGGTGGATAAGAGGAGACGCAGGTGAGGCAGTGGATTCTTGCGGTTGCAGCGCTGTTGCTGCCGGCCGCGGCAATGGCGCAGGACAGCCGGTTGCAGCGGATGGATACGCTGGATGCAGGCCGCAAGTGGGAGGCCGTCGGCCGGCTCGACGTGAATGGCGAGGGGTTCTGCACCGGTGCACTGATTGCCCCTGATCTGGTGCTGACCGCCGCGCATTGCCTCTATGACAGCCGCACCAAGGCGCCGATTGATCCTGCCACCATCGAATTCCTGGCCGGCTGGCGCAACGGGCGCGCCTCGGCCTACCGCAGCGTGCGCCGGGCGGTGCAGCATCCCTCCTATGTCTATGACGGTGAGCTGTCGACGGACCGGGTGCGCAACGACATTGCCCTGCTGCAATTGCAGCGTCCGATCCGCAACACCACGGTAACGCCGTTTGAAACCGAAGAGCGCCCGCGCAAGGGCGCGAAAATCGGTGTGGTCTCTTATGCCCATGACCGCTCCGAGGCACCGTCCTTGCAGGAAGTCTGCGCGGTGATGGCGCGCCAGCAAGGGGTGCTGGTGATGTCCTGCGACGTGGATTTCGGCTCTTCCGGGGCGCCGGTGTTCTCCTTTGAAGGCGGCACCCCGCGGATCGTCTCGGTCATTTCCGCCAAGGCCGAAGTCAGCGGCGAGCGGGTCTCGCTCGGTTCTGCGCTGGCCGAAGAGCTGACGCTGTTGCAGGCGCAACTGACCGGCGTGGCGACAGGCGGCCGTTTGCCGCCTGGTGTCGGGCGTGTGCGGGTTGGCGAGGGGCGCAGCTCTTCTGGCGCCAAGTTCATCAGGCAATGATCTGGCGCGCTCTGATAGCAGCTGTTGCCATGCTGGCGTACGCTGGCAGCGCAACGGCGCAGAATACCGGCCTGCGGCGCCTGACTGATCGCGATGACCTGCTGGGATGGGAGGCCGTGGGGCGGCTGGAGCTGAACGGCCAGGGGTTCTGCACCGGCACATTGATCGCACCGGATCTGGTGCTGACCGCGGCGCATTGCCTCTATGGCCGGGACAAGACCCTGCGCCCGGCGGAGCAGATCACCTTCCGCGCCGGCCTGCGCGACGGGGTGGCAATTGCCGAGCGCCGGGCGCTGCAGATCGCCGCGCATCCGGGATTTGACCCGCGTACCCCGCTGAGCCTTGAAAACATCCGTCACGACGTGGCGCTGATCCGGCTGGCAGAGCCGGTCCTCAGCGGTCAGGCGGATGCTTTTGCCCTGCACTCGGGCCGTGAGTACGGCAGTGATATCTCGGTCACGTCTTATGGCCAGGGCCGTGCCGAGGCGCTGTCCCGGCAGCGCCAGTGCAACCTGATGGGAGAGCATCAGGACGTGCTGATGATCGACTGCAACGTCACCTTCGGCTCTTCCGGGGCGCCGGTGTTCTCGCAGGTGGGCGGGCGCGGGCGCATTTTGGCGCTGGTCTCCGGCGGTGGCAACTACCGGGGCAAGCAGGTGGCCTTTGGCATGAAACTGCCGCAGAGGGTGGCGGAGCTGAAGGCCCAGCTGCGCCGCAATCCGGCGGCGGCGCCGGACCGGCGGATCAAGCGGATCCGGGTCGGCGGCGGCAGCTCCGCAGGCGGTGCGAAATTTGTGCGCCCGGGCGGCTGACAGCCCCCTTGAAGCCGTATTTTCCCTTCCTATCTCTGGATCATCCGGGCAGCCGCTGATTGGGGCCCGGAAAATTCCAGCCTGTCCCCGCGGGGAAGGCACCCAGAAATCGCTCATGAATGAGGATGGAAAATGCGTACTTTTGATTTCACACCGCTGCACCGTGCAACCATCGGCTTTGACCAGATCGCCAACCTGATGGACCGCGCCCTGAGCGCCGATGCCGCCCAGTCCAGCTACCCGCCCTACAACATCGAAAAGACCGACGCCGACAGCTATCGCATCTCGATTGCCGTCGCCGGTTTTGCCGAGGAAGACCTGAGCGTCGAAGTGAAGGAAAATGCCCTGGTTGTCGCCGCCAAGAAGGCCGAAGACAGCGAGGAACGTACCTTCCTGCACCGCGGCATCGCGACCCGCGCCTTTGAACGCCGCTTTACCCTGGCCGACCATGTCCGCGTGACCGGCGCCAGCCTGGAAAACGGCATGCTGCATATCGATCTGCACCGCGAGGTGCCGGAGGCGCTGAAACCGCGCCGGATCGAAATCTCCTCCTCCCGCTCGAGCCGTCCCGAGATCGAGGCCAAAACGGTCAACTGATCCCGCGGATTATCGAGTGTTCCAGCCCCCCGCATTGCGGGGGGCTTTTTTGCGCTCTTTGAAGGGTTTGGCTAGGGGGTCCGGTTCCGGGTCGGGGTGCAGGCCGCCCCGGGCCTCAAGGTGCGCATGTCGTTTTTGGGCCGCATGATGCCGTAAATGGCCGTATCAAATTCAATCATTGAGATGTAATTTTTTGGTGATTTAATCTTGAAACTTTCAAGTTCAGGGTAGGTGGGTGGAGCCGCGGCAAATAGAAATCGTCACCGGAAGCTTTGGCCGTATCTACTCGCAAAAAGCTGTTCTAGCCGAACATTTCTACAGGCACTTGCTTGCAGAGCTTCCCCACGTAAAACCCTTCTTCACCGGCGAGGCGCCGAAGCAGAAAGAGATGTTTTCGATTATGCTTGCCGCGGCGGTAGGCGGGCTTACTGACGATCGTGATCTCTGCGAACTGTGCGAAGGGTTGAAAGTATCCCACTCCGCCTATGGTCTGGGAAGTTATGAAGTTGAGAAGACAGTGGAGTCCCTGCTCAAGGCCCTTCGGCAGGTTCTGGGCAGCGAGTTCGACATAGAGATGGAACAAGCTTGGGGGCAGGCCATCGCCCGGCTGGTCCGGGCGATGGTATAGAGGTCTGATCAGACCGACATGCAGATGTACTTCATCTCCAGGTAATCTTCGATACCGTGGTGGCTGCCTTCGCGGCCCAGGCCGGACTGCTTGACGCCGCCGAACGGGGCGACCTCAGTGGAGATAATGCCGGTGTTCACCCCGACGATCCCGTATTCCAGCGCCTCGGCCACCTTGTACACGCGGCTCAGATCCTTGGCGTAGAAATAGGACGCCAGGCCAAAGATGGTGTCATTGGCCATTGCGATCACCTCATCCTCGTCCTCGAACTTGAACAGCGGGGCGAGGGGGCCAAAGGTCTCGTCGGTGGCAAAGGCCATGTCCTGGGTCGCGCCCTTGACGATGGTCGGCTGGAAGAAGCTGCCGCCCAGCTCCGACGGGTTGCCGCCCAGGATCACTTCGCCGCCCTTGGAGGTGGCGTCGGAAATATGCTCCTGCACCTTGTCGAGAGCGTCCTTGTTGATCAGCGGGCCGAAGTGGGTGTCTTCCTTGAGGCCATCACCCACGTTCATCTTCTCGACCGCGGCTTTCAGCTTCTCCGCAAAGGCATCGTAGACGCCGGCCTGCACATAGATCCGGTTGGCGCAGACGCAGGTCTGGCCGTTGTTGCGGAACTTGCACATGATGGCACCTTCGACGGCGGCATCCAGATCGGCGTCGTCGAACACGATGAAGGGCGCGTTGCCGCCCAGTTCCATCGAGCATTTCATCACCTGCTCGGAGGCCTGCTTCAGCAGGATGCGGCCCACTTCGGTGGAGCCGGTAAAGGTCAGCTTGCGCACCGCGGGGTTTTCGCAGAACTCTTTGCCCACATCCGAAGATCGCGATGACGGGACCACGTTGAACACGCCCGCGGGGATCCCGGCGCGTTCTGCCAGAACCGCCAGCACGATGGCCGACAGCGGCGTCTCCGCCGCGGGGCGTGCAACGAAGGAGCAGCCCGCCGCCAGCGCCGGGCCGGCCTTGCGGGTGATCATCGCATTGGGGAAGTTCCACGGCGTGATCGAGGCGGCGACGCCAATCGGCTGCTTGATCACGGTGATGCGCTTGTCGCGCTGGTGGCCGGGGATGGTCTCGCCGTAGACCCGCTTGGCCTCTTCGGCAAAGAACTCGATGAAGGAGGCGCCATAGGCGATCTCGCCGCGCGACTCGCTGAGCGGCTTGCCCATTTCGGCGGTCAGGATCACCGCCAGATCCTCCTGGTTCTCCATCATCAGGTCGAACCACTTGCGCAGCACGTTGGCGCGCTCCTTGCCGGTCCACTTGGCCCAGTCTTTTTGCGCGGCTTCAGCCTGGGCAATGGCTCCGGCCACCTGGGCACGGCTGACATCGGCCACTTGGGCGATCACGTCGCCGCGGGCGGGGTTGGTCACGTCAAAGGTGCCGTCGCCGTCGGCAAACTTGCCGCCGATATAGGCGCGGGTCTCCAGCAGGCTGGGGTCTTTGAGCAGGGATTTCAGGTCAGTGGTTGCGTCAAGCATTGCGTGCCTCCCGGGTGTTCTGTCGCTGAAATGCAAATCAGCTGTGCCTTGATATGTCCAGAAGGATTGATGAGTCCAGAATTTGATCAAATTTTTCGGCAGGGATTGCGGGAGGCGGGATTTTCAGCCGGGCAATTTGACATGTCCTGTGCGAGACTGTCAGGTAGCCGCAAAGAATAATTTAAAGGGGAGATCAGGCATGGAATTGGATGATGCCTATGCCAACGGGGCCTATATCGAGAACGCAGAGGCATACCCGCCGCGCTGGGCGGCCTCGGCCGAGGATTTCCGCAACAGCCTGCATGAGCGCGCCCGCCTGGACATCCCCTATGGCGAAGGCGGCCGGCACCGGTTCGACCTGTTCCTTCCGGAAGGCGCGCCGAAGGGCGTGTTTGTCTTTGTCCATGGCGGCTATTGGCTGGCGTTCGACAAAAGCTCCTGGTCGCATCTGGCGCGCGGTGCAATTGCACATGGCTGGGCGGTGGCGATGCCGTCCTACGACCTGTGCCCGGACGTGCGGATCGCCGATATCACCCGGCAGATCACCGCGGCGGTGACCCGGATCGCGGCAGAGGTCGAGGGCCCGATCGCGCTGGCCGGCCATTCGGCGGGCGGTCATCTGGTGGCGCGGATGCTGGACAAGGCCCTGCTGCCGGAAGAGGTGGGGGAGCGGATCAAGACGGTGATCCCGATCTCGCCGCTGGCGGATCTGCGGCCGCTTCTGCGGACGTCGATGAACCAGAAGTTTCAAATGGACTCGGCTGCGGCCATTGCAGAAAGCCCGGTGGACATGACGGACCGCTACCCGGCTGAGGTCACGGTCTGGGTCGGCGGCGAGGAGCGCCCGGCCTTTCTGGATCAGGCGATCTGGCTGGTGGAGGCCTGGGAGGCGGATCATGTGATCGCCTTTGGCAAACATCATTTCAACGTGATCGACCCGCTGGGGGATCCCGAAAGTGACATGGTGGCGCTGATCGTGAACTGATCGCGGAGCGGTGGGCGGAATCGCCCACCCTACGGGCCTGGGGTGTAAATTCTTCTTGCCAGAATCCCCTTTCCCCCGCATCTTCCGCGCAAGGGCCAGGCGATGGCGTCGCCGCATGGGATACATGGTGCCCTCACATTCCAAACTGTCCTGAACGCCGGGACCTTTCTTGTAAGAAGGAAGGGTCTGATATGACTGCACGTCCTGAAATGTACCGATTTCACAATGGTGAGAAGGCGCCGCTGCAATTTGCTGTCTCCGAGTATGAGGCGCGGATTGCGGGCCTGCGCAAGATCATGGCGGAGACCGGGGTGAGCGCCGCCGTCTTCACCTCAATGCACAACATCTCTTACTACTCGGGCTTCACCTATTGCGCCTTTGGCCGCCCCTACGGGCTGGTGGTGACCGCGACCGAGGCCGTGACCATCTCGGCCGGCATCGACGCAGGCCAGCCCTGGCGCCGCTCGTTCTGCGACAACATCACCTATACCGACTGGCAGCGCGACAATTTCTGGCGTGCAATCAAGTCTGTAAGCGGCGAGGGCGCGGTTGTCGGCTATGAAAGCGACCACCTGACCCTGCTGCAGAAGGGCAAGCTGGAGGCCTTCCTGAACCCGTCCAAGCTGGTTGATCTTTATGAGCCGACCATGCGCCAGCGGATGGGCAAGTCGGCGGCCGAGATCGAAATGATCCGGGCCGGTGCAGCCGTTGCCGACGTGGGCGGCTTTGCGATCCGCGATGCGGTCAAGGAAGGCGTGCGCGAGATCGACGTTGCGATGGCCGGGCGGGATGCGATGGAGCTGGAGATTGCCAAGCGCTTCCCCGACGCCGAATACCGCGACACCTGGGTCTGGTTCCAGTCCGGCATCAACACGGATGGCGCCCATAACCCCGTGACGGGGCGCACCCTGCAGCGCGGCGATATCCTGTCGCTGAACACTTTCCCGATGATCTCCGGCTATTACACCGCGCTGGAGCGGACCATGTTCGTGAAGGAAGTGGATACCGAGAGCCTGAAGATCTGGGAGGCCAACGTCGCCGCCCATGAATACGGCATCTCGCTGCTGCAGCCGGGAGCGAGCTGTGCGGAAATCACCCACAAGATCAACGCCTTCTTTGAGGAGCGCGACCTGCTGCAGTACCGCACCTTCGGCTATGGCCATTCGTTCGGGGTGCTGTCGCACTACTATGGCCGCGAGGCCGGGCTGGAGCTGCGCGAAGATATCGACACAGTGCTGGAGCCGGGCATGGTGATCTCGATGGAGCCGATGCTGACCATTGCCGAGGGCAATCCCGGCGCGGGCGGCTACCGCGAGCACGACATCCTGGTGATCCACGAGGATGGCAACGAGAACATCACCAAGTACCCCTACGGCCCGGAGTTCAACGTGGTCGGATGAGCCGCGGAGCAGGCGGGCGCTCCCGCCTGCTCATGGCCTCCCGGAGGGAGGCCTTCGCAGTTGGGCGTGGCACCGTGCGATGCACGGTGCCCTCTCATTTCAGGCGGCACCGCCTGTACACCTTGCGTACACCCCCTGTGCACCCCCTTGGCATCCCCTTTGCACTGGGGCGGCTGCCGGTGCCGCAAATATTGCGCCGCGGCGGCTCTTGGGGCATACGGGCGCAACGGTTACAATAGCCCCCAAGTTTACCCCAAGGTTTGCCTCTGCGCCGCGGCCTCTCCAGCGCCCCGCGAGGAAGAAAGTGCCACCGCCATGTATGACGCCCCGGAAAAGAAGAAATCCGAATTCGCGCTGATCCAGCTGATGCCGAACATGATGACCATCGGCGCCATCTGTGCGGGCCTGTCGGCGATCCGCGCTGCGGTTTACGGCAATTACACGCTGGCGGTGATGCTGATCCTGCTGGCTGCGGTGCTGGACGGTCTTGACGGGCGACTGGCGCGGGCTTTGCACAGCGAGAGCAAGATGGGCGCGGAGCTGGATTCGCTGGCCGATTTCCTGAACTTCGGGGTGGCGACGCCGATGGTGATCTATCTCTGGGCCTTGCAGGATGTGCGCGGCGTGGGCTGGATCTCGGTGCTGGTGTTCTCGGTCTGCTGCGTGGTGCGGCTGGCGCGGTTCAATGTCGGCAGCAAGTCGGAGGAGGAGCCGAAGGGGCGCAGCGGGTACTTCGAAGGCATCCCGTCGCCTGCCGGGGCGTTTTTGGCGATGCTGCCGATGTTTGTCTCCTTCGCCTTTGACGGAGCGATGGTGCTGCCGGAGCTGCTGATCTGCCTGCATATGGTGGTGGTCGGCCTGCTGATGATCAGCCACATCCAGACCTGGTCGCCCAAGGCGATGAAAATCTCCCGCGAGCATGTTAAATACCTGCTGGTGGGCTTTGCCTTCATGGCTGCGGCACTGTTGACCTATGCATGGACGGTGCTGGTTGTGCTATGCGTTGGCTACGTTGCTATGGTTATTTGGGGGCTGGTTTCCAAGCCGAAGGGCTAGCCCAAGACGTCCAAGGGGAGGGACGAATTGGATATCAAGGCAGTAGAGGAATCTTACGCGCGCTGGGCGCCGGTATATGACAGGACCTTCGGAGCGGTGACGCGCTCGGGCCGCCGCCGCGCAACCCGGTTTATCAATTCCCGCCAGGGCAAAGTGCTGGAGGTTGGCGTCGGCACCGGGCTGTCGCTTCAGCATTATGCACCGCATCTGCAGGTGACCGGCATTGATTTCAGCCATGACATGCTGAAGAAGGCGCAAGCCAAGGTGCGGGAGATGGGGCTGACCCAAGTCGAGGCGCTGCGGCAGATGGATGCGCGGCAGCTGGATTTCCCGGATAATTCCTTTGACACCGTTGCAGCCATGCATGTGCTGTCCGTCGTGCCCGATCCTGAGCAGGTGATGCGCGAGATCGCGCGGGTTCTGAAACCCGGCGGCAAGGTGGTGATCACCAACCACTTCAAGAGCGGCAAGGGCGTCCGTGCCTCGCTGGAGAAGCTCTCGGCGCCCCTTGCCAACGTGATTGGCTGGCACTCCGATTTCGCGCTGGAAACGGTGCTGCAGGAGGACGGGCTGAGCGTCGAGCAGCAGGAGAATATCCCGCCCTTCGGAATGATGACCTTTCTGGTGCTGGGCAAGCAGCAGACCATGTGACGCTGCCCTTTTTGCGCGAAACAGCCCCCGGGTTTCCCCGGGGGTTTTCTTTGTGCGGCCTCTCTGCAACAGTGACCTGGAAACGGGTGGAATTGCGCCGTCCGAGGGGATGTAAATTCATTTTACATCCCCATATCCAGATCAGTTATTTGAGCGGGAGGAACGGATACTATGAGTGTTTCCCAATTTGACAGGATGGTGGAGGAGAGCCAGGAGAAGGTCCGGGACTCTCAGGCCAGGATCGAGGCGCTGACCTCGCGCATCGAGACCGCGCGCAGCAAGATCGAGGCGGGCGAGGATGCCAGCATCGACATCGAAAACGCCACCCTGGAGGATGTCCACGCGCACACCGAGGTGATGAATGCCAATATCGCCGAGCTGATCATGGGGCTGGACGATGTGACGGCGGCGTTCTCCAAGGATTTTGACGAGATGCGCTCCAAGACCGGCTGGGAGAGTTTTGTCGGCTTCTTCTCCAAGGGCAAATCGGACTCGATGCGCCAGGAGCGGATGCGCACCGCCAATATCGACGACAAGCTGCAGGACCTGATCGCCAAGTCCGACGTGATCGTGAAGCTGCTGGAGGGCCAGCTGGCCACGCTGGAAGAGCAGCGGGAAAAAGTGCAGGTGAACCTGACCGCCACGCTGGACGACCGTGAGTTCACCGTGCAGGAGCTTGAGGCGGTGCGGGCTGAGATTGTCGGGCTGGACCCGCAGATCATCGAGCTGGAGAACAAGATTTCGGTCGAGCAGGACGCCGCCGCGCGCACCAAGCTGGAAACTGAGCTGGCGGAGCTGAACACCAAGTACAATGCGCTGGTGCAGGAGGAGCAGGTGAAGCTTGCCAAGTCCCAGACGCTGGAGCGCTATATCGAGAAGGGCAAGACCTGGGTCGACAGCCTGCAGAACCAGGCGGCGACGCAGATGGTGCTGATCAACAAGCTGCAGACGGACACCCAGCAGCGGGTGGTGCTGTATGATGCGCTGACCAAGTCGCTGAAGACCGCGCAGCAGCAGGATGTGGCGCACCGGATCAACGAGATCGGCGTGCAGACAGACAAGGAAGCCCAGACCGCAATGGCGGCGATCGGCACCGCGACCAATCAGAAAATGGCCGACATGCTGGAAGCGCATGAGGGCAACATGGTGTTCGCCCGCGACGTGCTGGAGAAGAAGGCCAAGGCGGATGAACGCTTTGCCCGCCGGTTCGCCGCGATTGTCGAGAAGCACGACAAGAACCTGTATGGTGGGTAACGACCGCGAAGGCGGCCCGTGGGGCTTTCTGCGTGTCTGGGCCATACTGGGCGCATTCGTTCTGGCAGGTTACCTTGTTGGAGGCGTGGTGCTGGATCACCGGGAGACAGCAGAAGGGTATGAGCTGCTTTTCCGTGATCCTCAGCAGAATTGGCAAGCTGTTGCGGCTTGGCAGTATTGGCTGCACCGCTTCAGTATGGTCGGCTTTTTTGCCATCTTCTTTACGGCTCTTGCGATGGGGCTGGTCACTTGGTGCAAGAAAGAAATGTTCGATGGAAACAGCCAGAGCTGAATTGGTTTGGAACAGAGGATCGCGCCCGGCCCGAGGGTGGGCGTTCGCGCCCGCCCTGGGGGGCGGGTCGGGCGCGATCCGGGCTGCTGCGCACCCCGGAGGTTTGGTATGACCGATCCCTCCCACGGCCACGCAGGCCTCAGCGATACCTTTGCCTCGCGCCGGTATTTCAAGAAGTTTGAGACCATCATCCGGCATCTCACGCGGGTGGCGGCGGCGATGCAGGCGGAGGGGCGGCTGTCGAAATCTGACGTGAAGGTGCTGACCGCCTATCTGATGCGGCTGAACTTCACCTTCCGTGCGCTGTCGATGAAATACCTGATGGCGGGGCGCGACACAGGCAGGTTTTTCGGCAGCCTGGCGATGGACAAGCGCGACAGCGGTTTTCCGGTCGCCGCCGAGCTGATGACCATGGCGAATGACGCCCAGCAGGCGGAGCGGCATCTGGCCAATATGGCGAGCGAGACGCAGCTGAAGGACGATATGGTGCGCACCATCATCTCCGACCGTACGGTGCCCTCGAAACTGCAATTCGCCCTGTCGCAGCGGCTGTATTATCAGGAGCTGCTGAAGGGGCAGCTGTTCTGGACCCAGAACGACCCGGAATGCGAATGGCTGGAAAACATCGGTGAGCGGCGGCGGCGGTTTCTGCTGCATTGGGCGGCCTACGACAGCCAGGTGAACCTGCCGGTGATCTACCTGATGGAGCTGGAGGACAGCGGCAAGGTGGCGCTGCCCAAGGATGAACGCCGCTGGCCCGAGGTTCAGGCGCATCTGATGGCGCAGGCCTTGGCCGGGCTGAAGCTGGTGACCATTGCCAAGGGCTTCGACGAGGATTTCGACGACCTCCACCCCAAGCATCTGCGCCGCTACCACGTGGGGCCGATGTATTCCTCCGCCTATACCGAGCAGTCCGGGCCGCTGCACCGGGTGCTGGAGGAGGCCGAAGCGCCCGAGGGCCAGGACTGGGCCTTAGCCTGGACGCTGGAGGAGCTGGAAAGCGAGGAGGTGCGCGAGGAGCGCGCGGGCTGGTTCGGCACCGTGCAGCGGGAGATCTTTGCGCTCGACCCCTTTGGCGGGCGCGGGGCGGATACCGGGGCGACCCGGACCCGGCGCGCTATCATCCTGCCGCAGCGCCCGTTCCAGGTGCTGGCAGAGCTGGATCCGCCGGGGTTTGCGGACGTGCAGAAGTTTGTGGTGAGCGAGGCGGGGCAGGTTCTGCGCTATTGAGCGGCGTACCTTCCGAGAGCGCGGGAGCCTCCGGCGGGGATATTTTGAGCCAGAAGAAGTGCGGGTGGATTTTTTGCCCGCAAGGTGCGGATTGAGAGGGTGAGATGAGCATTTCAGGCAATCAGATGGAGCTGCGGGAAGAGGATATCCGCAAGCATTACGCTGCTGCGGCGGCGATGCTGGAGGGGTTCGACCACACCCCGCGCATTGCCAAGCCACAGGCCGCCGCACAGGCGCCGGAGCGCTCGCCCGGGATTGCCCGCAACCGCCGCTTCCGCTCGACCACGCCGGGGCTGGTGACACGCTCCACCGCGCGCCCCGAAGGGGTGCATCTGATTGCCCGCATCGAGGCGGCGGATGGGGAGGATCCGCTGACCTCTCCGTTGCAGGCGACCTTGCAGCACGCGTTGCGCCGGGCGCTGGCGGTCTCGCTGGCGATGGCGGAAGCTTATGCGGATGTCTCCGGCCTTGGTGATCTGAAGCGGGCCAACCTGGCTGGATCGCTGGATGCGGCGCGCAAGGGCGAGTTTACCGAACTGCTGGCGGCGGAGGCGCTGATTGCGGCGCATGTGTTTGCCAATGCCACCGCCTATCTGCTGGCGCCGCACGGGTCCGAGACGCAGGCCGAGGTGGGCGAGGCGGAGGAGCTGCTGACGGATAACGCGCCGCTGGCGCTGCACGGGGCGCTGTGGGAGCTGGACCAGAAGCTGGCGCTGCATGCGCCGGATGATGCGCATCTGATTGCGGCTGCGGCGGCTTACGCTGAACAGCTGATGGAGAAGGCGGCCTTGCGGGCGCAAAACGCGTCGCGGCTGGAGGCCTTCACCGCCGCCGCCTGGCGCGTGGAGGCGGATGATCTGACCATCAGCGGCTTTGAGCCGGCGGCCAAGGCAAAATCCACCACCCTGACGATGGCGTTCAAGAAGCCGCATGAGGTGGTCGGCAACCATATCGCCAAGTACCAGGCGATGCGGCTGGCCAAGATGCTGATGGCTTATGATTTCGACCGCCGCCTGAACCCCTTTGCCGAGATGGGCGGCTTTATATTTACCTTCATGGGGGACGGTAAGCCGGGGACCGGCAAGACGACGCTGATCCAGATGATGGCCGGGCTGATCCACGACTATTGCCAGAACGCGGGCTATGCCTTCCGCTATCAAAATTTCGGCATCGATAATATTGACAGCTATCAGGGCAAGTCGGGGCAGAACGCCAAGTCGTTCATCCAGAATGTGATTGATCCGGGCGTGATCGGCTTTGGCACCATCGACGACATCGACCAGATCGCAGGGAAACGCGGCGACCGGCAGTCCAGCGCGGGCCAGCAGGAGGTGACAGCCGTGTTCATGGAGGCCTTTGCCGGCGCCAATACCGTGGTGCGCGGCAACTGCACCTTTGGCATGTTCTCCAACTACCCGGAGAATGTGGACGACGCGTTGCGCCAGCGGGCCGGCGCGCGGTTCCTGGTGGACGGGCCGCAGACGCGGGAGGATTACATCGACATCCTGACGCTCTTGATGGGCAAGAACCATGCGATCCCGCTGGGCGAGCACGATCTTTATGGCGCGCAGGAGATCAAGAAGGCCGTCGCGCGCTCGTTTGAGGCGCACAACCGCCCGCAGGAGCCGGGGCTGATGGAGGTTTTTGGCCGGGTGCACGACCAGATCGGCGAACTGGATGACCTGGCCAAGCTTGGCACGTACCTGAAGGCGATCCAGCAGGCGGATGAGCGGTTTACCGGCCGCGCCATCAAGAACATCACCGATGCGGTTAAGGTCCGGGCGATGGATTTCGAGCTGCCGGATGAATGGATGGAGAACCCGGAGCTGTTCCTGTTCAAGGATTACGAGACCAAATCCGCGATGATTGCCGAGCTGCGGGTGCCCATCACGGTCGACATGGTGGTGCAGGAGATCAACCGCTACGCCGACAGCGAGTTCCGCTATGCCGACAAGTCGGATGAGGCGGCGATTGAGGCCATGGTGCGCGATTTCGGGCGGCAGGAAGAGGCCAAGCGGCGGTATCTGGAGGGGAAGGGGTGACTGTTTCGCGCAACAGAAGGGCAGAGCCTGTCCGCGGGCGGAAGCGAAGTGCCCGCCCGTTTTGCCGGAGGCAAACCTGCGGTTTGACGGGGCGGACGGGCGCTGCCCAAGCCGCAAGCGTCTCGGGCGGGGAGGTTTTACCGCTATTGCCCGCTGATCTGGGGAACGGGCTTCGTTGTTGGGAAGATTGTAGGGAACTAGGTACTCCTACAGGCCCAAAATTTGGCCGCCGGAGTGATTTCGACCACTGCTCTATCGGGAGAGGGCTGTGAGATCGTTCGTCCAAAAAAATCTATCGAAGACAGTAGCTTGGCTAGATGTGCGGCCATCAGGGCCAGTGGTAGTTGCTTTAGCTTTAACAATAGTGTGGTTTGCTGCCATCTTCATTCTTGCTGCCAGACCAACGTTTCAGATTTGGAGTTTTTCCGGGCCAACCGCTCTGGATCTATTTTGGGGATCACCTCCAAATGAAATGGGCGATACCTTGGCCGGATTGGCAGGTATCCCTGTTTTAGTCTGGGTGATTGCAGCAACTTTCATGCAAAGAAAGGAACTCAAGCAAGCGAGGAATGAGTACGCTAAGATGGCTGCTGCTCAAAATTCTCAGCTAAAACTTGCGCATAGCCAACAAGAAGACGTGAACCAAGAAGCTGTTTTGATAGGTATAAAACGCCGCCTTCAATCATTAGATGACAAGACTGTAAGCTATTTAGCGCACCCTGCTGGACAACCCTATTCCCATGTTGAAGGACGGATTTCCCCTCGAGGAAACAGTCTGGGAGTCGTTGAGTTTTACCAAGCTCTGAATAAGTGCCTGAGCAAGGCCGTGAACAGGCAAAACGAAGGTCGGCTAGATATAGAAGAGAGTATCAATAGAGGGTTTGGCGGCGAGAGGGTCCAAGTCTTAGAGGCTCTTTGGTACATGGAAGGTATGGCAAAGAATAAAGGTAGCCTTTCGCTTGCCGGGAAAATGCGTCAGAGCGATATGAAACTGGAACACTCTGCGATGTTGTTAAGAGAGATCGTTACAGTTCTTACCAAAGCGGAGGAGGGCAAGAAATGAAACGCCTCATCCAGCATGGCCTGATGTTCGGCAATCTCTTCCATGTGGCCTCGCCCGCGCTGGTGGAGCGCTATAACCGCGCGCTGAAGCATCTCACCGGCAAGACCACGGCTCTGACGGATTTCCACGTCGATATCTCGGGCTTTTCGCCCGAAATCGGAGATGAACTGGGGGATGATCACTATCTGAACCATGCGGGGGTGAACCGGCAGTTCATTCTGCTGTCGACCGAGCAGAAGCGCTGCCCGCTGCTTCACGTGAAATTCTCCACCAGCCGGGACATCCTGCGCCGGTTCATCGACGTCAATGAACGCCAGCTGTTTGCGCTGACGGCGACCGATGCCGTTGCCGGCGAGCTGGTGAATTCGGTGTTTGAGGTGTCCTCGCCCGCGAAGCTGTTCGACATCCGCCAGGTGCGGATCGAAGCGGATACCACCAAGGGCACGTTGCGCCATGCGGACCGCCTGGCGGAGCTGGTGGAGCGGTTCAAAACCGGCGAGGATGCCTGGTTTGACGATGCGCTGATCGGGGAGATGATTGCGACGGCTGAGAGGACCGGCGATGTGACCCGCAATCCGGTGCATCTGGAGCATGAGGTCTTTGAGCAGTCGAACTTCTGGACCGCGCATTTCGGCGGGCTGTATGTGTTTCAGGGGGTGGAGCACCCGGCGGTGATTGCCAGCGGGGCGAAGCCCGAGGGGGTGCCGCTGCGCCATGTGTATAGCTTAAGCGAGCGCAATGCGATTGCCCGGTTCCTGGAGCTGAACGGCCTGGCGGAGCCGGTGATCCGGGCGCGCGGCGTCGATGGCGCGGCGATCCTGCGGCAGAAGATGGGGTTCCTTGCCGTGTCGGTGCTGACGGAGAAGGGGCGGGACCTGTCGGGCTTGTCGCGGTCTGATCTGAGGCGGATGGCGGCGCGCCATGCGGATGAGCTGCCGGCGGAGTTCGAGGGGCTGGCGGCGCTGGTGCGCTGGGCCGAGGGGGGCGGTAAATGGCCGCGGATTTCCTCGGGCCATCCGGCCTATTTCTATTCCCTGCGGGCGTCGGATACGCCGGACCGCGATCTGGTCAACATGCTGCTGGCGGAGCTGTGCCCGCATGACTTCCGGCAGCTGTTCATCTGCCACAAGGAGGAATTCTACCGCCAGTACCGCGGCTGGCCGGAAACGAAAAAGGCCTATGCGGCGGAATTCCTGGCGCGGGAGTATGCGGTGGACAAGGCCGGCGCGCGGGAGGCGCTGTTCGGGCATGAGCCGGATATGGAGGGGCGGATGCCGAAGCTGCCGCGCAGCCGGAGCGAGAACGTGGTGGAGCGGGTAGGCCCCTGGGGTGCGGTGAACCGGGTGAGGGGGCGATAGAGATGTTCGGCTTTATCCGCCTGGTCCTGATCCTTTTGGTGGGGCTGACCGTGGTCTATGGCGCGGTGTCGCTCTATTCGCGGGAGGTGCGGCGGGCGAAGCTGAAACGGCGCTGGAAAGACAAGGGGTTGACCGGCGACCGCGCGGCCTTCATCCAGCGGGGGCTGAGGCAGTATGACCGCTCGTTCCGGCGCAAGCTGATCCTCCTGGTCTATATCGTTCCACTGGGAGCCATCGCGCTTCTGGTCTATGTCATTAACTTCATGTGAGGAGCTGCCCCGTGCGTTTCATCAAATGGGCCTTTCTGATCACCTTCTGGGTGCTGTTCGGCGCCTTCCTGCATTACACGCTGCCGCAGTACGACGTGGTGCGCATCGTCAACACGTACGAGGAGCGGCAGGAGCTGAACGACTGGACCCGCATCTTCTGGTCCAAACCCGACGACCAGTCGGCGCAGCTGATCAACCGGGATGTGCAGTTTATCCAAGGGGTGCGCCCCAGCGGCCGGGCCATCGTCTATCGCAACGAAGACACCGGCTGGAGCTGGCCGCCCTATTTCAAGTTCGACACCGCCAACCTGTACACTGACGCCAATGACAGTATCTCGACCAGGGCCAACCCGGAGTGGGTGGCGGTGATGCATTACGGCTGGCGCAACGAGTTCCTGTCGATCTTCCCCAACGCGGTGTCGATCAAGCCGGTGGCGGGGCCGGAGGACAAGCCAACCAATTGGTTCAGCATCATCTTCCTGGTGCTGCTGGCCGCGGTCATGTGGGCCATCTATGTGCGCTGGCGCCGGTTTCGGCGGGCGCGGATCGACCCGATGCTCGAAAGCGCCGAGGACAGTCTTTATGCCGCGGGCGATGCGATTTCAGAGCGGCAGGGCCGGTTCCGCCGCTGGCTGGACAGCTGGAAATCGAAGTGAGGAGAGGCCGCCCCCCAGGCGGCCTTTTCATTGGTCTTGAAGGCCTGTCGGCCGTCAGGCCTGCGGCGGCACCAGAACGAAGTTGCCGAAATGGGTTTTCTCCAGGAACTCCTGCTGTGCCCTGGCGATGTCCTTGAGCGGGAAGACCTTGGCGAGCAGCGGCCGGATCTCGCCGCGCTCGATGTATGAGATCAGGTTCGGAAACACCGGCTCGTCCCAGGCGGTGCAGCCGATCAGGGTGACGTCCTTCAAATACATGTCCCGCATGTCCAGATCGACAACCGGCCCGGCGATGGCGCCGCTGGACACAAGGCGGCCGCCGCGTTTCAGCAGCTTGATCATCTGCGGGAAGCCGGCCCCCGCGACGTTGTCGACGACCACGTCCACGCTTTCCCCGCCCAGCTCCGCCAGCAGATTGCTGCCGCGGTCCAGAACGATATCCGCACCTAGCTCCCGCAGCTGATCCATCTTGCCCTGGCTGGTGATTGCCGCCACCCGGGCGCCGCGGCGTTTGGCCAGCTGCACTGTGGCGGAGCCGACACCGCCGGAGGCACCGGTCACAAGCACCAGTTCGCCTGCGCGGACGTCTGCGCGGTGCAGCATGTTCTCGGACGTGCCGTAGGCGCATGGGATCGTTGCCAGCTCTTCGTCCGACCAGGCGCAGTCCACGGGGAACACCTCGGAGGCGGGGACTTTGACGTACTGGGCAAAGGCGCCGTCGAAGTCCGAGGCCATCCAGACGTTGTCCATCACACCGTAGCCATTGGGGCGCATGCAGGGCCGCACCAGAACCCGCTTGCCGGTCAGGGTCTGGCTGGCGCCTGGGCCGGCGGCGACAACCTCGCCGCAGCAATCGGTGCCCTGGATCAGGGGGAAGGGGGTTGCCTTGTTCCAGCCGCCGTCGGCCTTTTGCTCGGCATGGGTCTCCTGATGGCCGGCGGCCGCGGCGGTGTCCGTTGTCACGCTGGAGGAATACCACCCGAGCCGGGTGTTGATTTCGGTGTTGTTTACCCCGGCTGCGAGGACCCGCAGCAAAAGCTCCCCCTCTGCGGGCTCCGGGATCGGCACGGCTTTGTATTCAAGCTTGTCATAGCCGCCGTTTCCGGTGGTCACGACGGCCATCATGGTTTTAACGCTGCTGTCTGTTTTGGGTCCGGGCATGGGCGGCCTTTTCTGATCACGCGGGGTTGGTGAAAGGTCTTGGAATTTGGCGCAATTATTGCCCGCAGGGCGGGGGCGGCGGCAAGGGCGGAATCCGGCGGCGCAGCCCGGCCTGCCTGCTGGCCACCGCCCCGCGAATCGGTCCTTGTGTCTGGGTCGAGGGGAAATACACCAAAGATCAGCGCCTTGCCGCAAACAGGCTGGCGGATGCCGGTTTGAGATTCTGGACATCCCTGTCCCGCCGGCCCCCCCAAACATGCATGTCTTTTTCCGGTTTCGGCGGGTCGGATTTGTCTCCGCTTGCGGGCCGGGATTAGGGCAATTTCCGCCTCAGCAAGGTGCCGCCTTTCGGGGCAGAGAATTGGGAAGCTGGTGAAACTCCGGCACTGCCCCCGCAACGGTGACCCCGGGCAAGGCATGGCAAAAAACCACTGAAGCCAATGGCTTCGGGAAGGTGCCAGGCCCCGCCGCCGAATGGCCCCGGGACAGTCCGGAAACCAGCCTTGCCAAAAAACGTCAACCGCGGGCGGCGGCGGGGCGGTTGCGGGCGCGTGGCCTGCAATCTCTCTCTCCATGCCCGCAGCCAAGCCAACCTGCCGCGGGGATGCGGCAAAGGAGAGAAGCAGATGCTTCAGGACAGCGAGATTCTGGCCAAACTGGTGGCCCGTCAGAAAAACTATTCCCTGGAACAGGCGTTCTATACCGATCCGGGCGTTCTGGATCTGGACATGCGGCAGATCTTCTATCGCGAGTGGCTGTTTGCCATTCCCGCCTGCGAGATCCCGAAGGCGGGCAATTTCGTGACCCATCAGGTCGGCGCCTACAACGTCATCATCGTGCGCGGCACCGATGGCCAGGTGCGCGCCTTCCACAATGCCTGCCGCCACCGCGGCTCGGTCGTCTGCAAGGCGAAGAAAGGCAATTCGCCCAAACTGGTCTGCCCCTACCACCAGTGGACCTATGAGCTGGACGGCTCGCTGTTGTGGGCGCGCGACATGGGGCCGGATTTCGATGCCTCCAAGCACGGGCTGAAGCCGGTGCACTGCCGCGATCTGGCGGGTTTGATTTACATCTGCCTGGCGGATGAAGCGCCGGATTTCGATGCTTTTGCTGAGGTGGCGCGTCCCTATCTGGAGCCGCATGACCTGGCCAATGCCAAGGTCGCCTATGAAAGCTCGATCATCGAGAAGGGCAACTGGAAGCTGGTCTGGGAGAACAACCGCGAGTGCTATCACTGCGGCGGCAACCACCCGTCGCTGTGCCGGACCTTCCCGGAGGATCCGTCGGTGACCGGTATTGAAGGCGGCGAGAACCCGCCGCACCTGCAGAAGCATTTCGACCGGATCGAGGCGGCGGGCGTGCCGTCGCAGTTCCAGATCGACGCGCGCGGCCAGTACCGCGTGGCGCGGATGCCGCTGAACGAGGGCGCCGAGAGCTATACCATGGACGGCAAGGCGGCTGTGGCCAAGAAACTGGGCCGGGTGCCCTTTGCCGATGCGGGCACGCTGTTGAAATTCCACTATCCGACCACCTGGAACCACTTCCTGCCGGATCATTCCATCGTGTTCCGGGTGACCCCGATCAGCCCGACCGAGACCGAAGTCACCACCAAATGGCTGGTGCACAAGGATGCGGTCGAGGGCCAGGACTATGACCTGAAGCGGCTGACCGAGGTCTGGGTCGCGACCAATGACGAAGACCGTATCGTGGTGGAGGACAATCAGCAGGGCATCAACTCGCCCGCTTATGAGCCCGGCCCGTACTCGGAAGTGCAGGAAAGCGGCGTCATCCAGTTCTCCAACTGGTATGCCGAGCACCTGACCCGCGCGCTGACCGGCCGCCACCTGATCGCGGCGGAGTAACGGCATGGGACTGCAGGCAAACTTCGAGACGCTGGACGAGACCCTGGCGTGGAAGGACGACGAGATGCTGGAATGCGTCTCTGTGGTACCGGAGGCGCCGAACACCGCCACCTTCAGCTTCCGCGCGCCGTCCGGCGCGTGGTTCAAATACCAGCCGGGCCAGTTCCTGACGCTGGAGCTGCCGGTGCCGGGCGAAACCGTCTGGCGAACCTACACCATCAGCTCCTCGCCGTCGCGGCCGCTGTCGATTTCGGTCACAGTCAAGGCGCAGGCCGACAGCATCGGCACCCGCTGGATGCTGGACAACCTGCGTCCGGGCATGTTCCTCAAGGCCTCTGGCCCTGCGGGGGTGTTCACTCTGCCGAAACGGCCGAACGGCAAGTTCCTGTTCATCTCCGCAGGCTCCGGCATCACGCCCAGCCTGTCGATGACACAGTACCTGTTCGACCGCGGCCAATCGCCCGACGTCTGCTTCATCAACTGCGCCAAGCGGCCCAGCGAGATCATCGCGCGGCGCCAGCTGGAAGGCATGGCGGCGCGGGTGCCCGGCATCAAGCTGCATTTCGTGGTGGAAGAGGACGATCCCTATCAGGTCTGGACCGGCTACCGCGGCCAGCTGAACCAGATCATGCTGGGGATCATCGCCGGCGACTACCTGGAGCGCGAGGTCTACTGCTGCGGGCCGGATCCGTTCATGCAAGCCGTGCGCGACATGCTGAACGGCTTGGGCTTTGACATGGAGAACTACAACCAAGAAAGCTTTGGCGCGCCGGTGGAGACCGAGGCCGATGCGCCGGAGCTGGACGATGTGGTTCCCGAGGAAACCGCCGCCGCCGAGATCACCTTTGCCGCGTCGGGCGTCACTGCAAACTGCACCGAGACCGATACGGTGCTGGCTGTGGCCAAGGCGTCGGGCCTCAACATCCCGTCGGGCTGCACCTTCGGCATCTGCGGCACCTGCAAGGTCAAGAAGACCGCGGGCGAGGTGCATATGGTCCACAACGGCGGCATCTCGGAGGAAGACGTGGAGGCGGGGTACATCCTGGCCTGCTGCTCCAACCCGATTGGCCGGGTTGAGGTCGAGATTTGACCATAAAGAAGGGCGCGTGCCGGTGTGGCGCGCGCCCTTTTCTTCTTTCAGCCCCTGATCAGGCTTCCAGCGCCAGCTTGTGCACGTGGATTTCGTTGATCGGGTGGCTTTCGGCGCCGATCACACCCGGGCGGGCGTGGCGGTAAAGCGAACGCCAGTAGGGCTGGATGATGGTGCCATCCTCGCGCATGAATTTTTCGATGCCTTCCATGTGCCCGCGGCGGGTGTCGGCGTCGGCAATGGCTGAGGCGGTTTCCAGCATGGAATCGAACTCAGCGCTGGCCAGCCCGGTTTCATTCCAGGCGACGCCGGTCTTGTAGGCCAGCGTCAGCACCTGCACGCCCAGCGGGCGGTGGCCCCAGTCGGTGGAGCTGAACGGGTACTTGTCCCAGTCGTTCCAGAAGGTGTTGCCGGGCAGCACGGTGCGTTTGACCTTCAGCCCCGCGTCCCGCATCTGCGCCGCCAGCGCATCCGTGGTGTTGCGGCGCCAGTCGTCGTCGATGGAAATCAGTTCATGCTCGAAGTCGAGCATCCCGGCCTCTTCCATCAGCTGGCGCGCGGCCTCTGCATCGCGCACCGGCGCGCCGATGTCGGCGTATTCCGGGTGGATCGGGCAGACATGGTGGTTTTCCGCCAGGGTGCCGCGGCCGTCATAGCCGAGTTCCAGCAGCACCGCGTTGTCGCAGGCCAGTGCCAGGGCGCGGCGGACGCGGGCGTCGGCATAAGGTTGCATCCCGTCCACCTCGGCGTCGCGGTTGGTGCGCAGGACCAGGGTGTTGGCCGAGACCGACTCGCTGACGTTCCAGCCGATGGAGGTGAAGATGTCGACGTATTCGCCCACGGTTTCGTAGGTCATGTCGATTTCTTCGGATTCCGCTGCCGACAGGTGGGTGGCGCCGTCGGTGCCGAAGTCAATGAACTCGATCCGGTCGAGATGGGCGCCTTCGCCCCACCACTGGTGATCCGGGTCCTTTTCCAGCACCGCCTTAACACCGACCTCGTATTCGACCAGCCTGTAGGGGCCGGTGCCGATCGGGTCGGCGCCCGGATCGCCGGACCAGCCGTCCGGCACGATGGCGGCGGGGTATTCGGTCACCGCCGGGATGATGGTGATATCGGGGCGGGTGAGCTTCACCTTGAGGGTCAGCTCGTCCACCACCTCCAGCGCGCCCTCGGCGGGGCCGTCGCCGGCCTCGTTCTGCAGCGATCCCATGCGGGCGGCCATCGAGTTGCCTTCCCATTTGCCGTCGCACCAGCGGGCAAAGTTGTAGGCCACGTCCTTGGCCGTCAGGGTGCCGCGGCCGTCGTTCCAGTGCACCCCGGGGCGGATGTGCAGCAGGTATTCGGTGGCGTCCTCGTTGACCTCCCAGCTTTCCAGCAGGCGGGGTTCAAAGGTGCCGTCGGCGTTGTACTGCACCAGGTATTCCATGTAGCCGCGCACCAGGTTGCCCAGCTGCGGCCAGTTGAACAGTGGCGGGTCGAGCAGCGCGCGCACAACCTGCTGGATGCGGATGGTGCCGCCTTCCTGGGCATTGGCCGCCGCTTGCACCGGCTGGCTGAGGCCGATCATGCCGTAGGCGGCAGAGGCGGTCACCCCCAGCGCGGTTGCGCGGCTCAGGAACTCGCGCCGGTCCAGCTTGTGTTGTGCAACTTCCTCCGCATGCATCCGCACCGCGGGGTGGAGAGAGTCCCTGTTGTAGTATTTGGTCATTTTTATGGTCCTTTGGTTGAAGGCGTCCGCCCCTAGCATGAAGGAGCGGCGGAGCTTGTAAAGTGGCGAATGGCTGCGCTGCCCGTCCGCAGCCATCCGCCCGGGGAGATCCTTATTCCGCCGGTTCCTGGGTGACGGTGGTGGCCAGGCCTGCCTGCTCGCGGCGGCCGTCGTTGTAAATCGCCTTCACCAGAGCGGCGCATTGCAGCACCATCACCAGTGAAAACGGCAGGGCGCCGATCACCATCGCGGTCTGGATCGCCTTGAGGCCGCCGACCAGCAACAGCGCCGTCACCACTGCACCCAGCGCCACGCCCCAGAAGACGATGTGCGGGCGGGCCTTGGGGCCTTCGTCGCCGGCGGCATTGATGGTGTTGACGATCAGCACCGCGCTGTCCGCCGTGGTCACCAGGTAGGTCATCAGCAGGATCACGATCATCACCGACATCGCCCAGCCCAGCCAGGGCGACAGCATGTACTGCACCATGGCAAAGATCTTGTCGCCATCGGGGGCTGAGCTGATCCGGCCGCCTGCGCCGCCGTGCAGCTCCAGGTCGATGGCGGTGCCGCCGGCCCAGGTGAACCAGACAAAGCACATCAGCGACGGCACGATCATCGCGCCCAGCACGAACTCGCGGATGGTGCGGCCCTTGGAGATGCGGGCGAGGAACAGGCCGACGAAGGGCGCGAAGGCAATCCACCAGGCCCAATAGAACACCGACCAGCCGCCCTGCCAGCCTTCGAGCTTGGAGGCGACGCTGTCCGGGTTGCCGTCGCCGGTCCAAACCCGGAACAGCATGTCGGGCATGGCGACCAGGTAGTCCCACAGGCCGACCAGCAGCGCCTGCAGGCCAAAGAAGGTGGAGCCGAACAGCAGGAAGAAACTCAAAAGCGCAATGCTGAGCACCATGTTGATGTTGGAGAGCCACTTGATGCCCTTGCCCACACCCGACAACGCCGAGGCAGTGGAGGCCAGCATGATCACCAGAATCGCCACGATGACGCCGGTGGTGTTGGCGGTGCCGCCCTCGTTGGTCAGCCCGCCGATACCGATGCGGGTGAGGCCGGAGACAAACTGTTCAACCCCGAACCCCAGCGTTTGTGCGACGCCGAGGATGGTGGCGACCACGGCGACGATATCGACGGTATGGCCGATGGAGCCGGAGAGCCGCGCGCCGAACAGCGGTGTCAGCGAGGAGCGCATGGTCAGCGGCAGGCCGCGGCGGTAGCTGAAGAAGCCAAGCGCCAGCCCGGCAATGGCATAACAGGCCCAGGCGCCAAGTCCCCAGTGCAGGAAGGACCACTTGTAGGCCATGCGGATATTGTCCGCGGTGCCGCCGTTGGTGAGGCCCTGGATGACTTCCGGGTTGTTGTTCCAGTGATAGATCGGCTCTGCCACCGCCCAGGTCAGCATGCCGACCCCGATGCCTGCGCCGAACATCATCGAGAACCAGGAGAAGTTGGAGAATTCGGGCTGGTCGCCGTGCTGCCCCAGCTTGAGGCGTCCGGCGGTGGGCCAGATTGCAAGTGCTGCGCAGCACAGCACGAACAGCGCCACGGTCCAGATGTACCAGGCCCCGAAGGAGGCGAGGATGAAGCCGTTGATCGAATTCAGCACCGCGCCCGACTGTTCCGGGAAAGCGATGGCCCAGACCACCAGCCCGCCGATCATCAGCTTGGAGGAGATGGTGACGATCTGGCTGAAGCCCCGGTAAAAGCCGCGGTCGGATGTGCCGATCGGCAGATCCGTCAAAGGAGGTTTGATTGACATAGAGTATCCCTGTTTCCCTTGCTCTGCCGGTTGATGCCGCCGGGGCTGCGGCCTTAGCAGAACTTACGCAGGGCATTTTCTGTTACAAAAATTCTGCCTTTTGCAGTAGGCAATTATTTATGGATGACATTAGCAGCATTAATAGGAAGCTGAGCTACAACCTGGTCGCGCTGCACACCTTCGACCTGGTGGCGCGGCATGGCAATTTCACCGGCGCGGCAGAGGCGCTGGGGCTGACGCAGTCGGCGGTTTCGCAGAAAATCAAGGGGCTTGAGACCGAATTGGGCATTGCCCTGTTCCGCCGCGGGCACCGCGGGGTGTCGCTGACCAACGAGGGGGTGCGGCTGCTCAATGTTGTGCGCCCGGCGATGACGCAAATGGGCAATTCCGTGTCATCTCTGCTGGAACGCAAGTCGCGGCCCAGGGTGCGGGTTTCAGCGGATTTTGCGTTTTCCAGCTTCTGGCTCTTGCCGCGGCTGTCGCATCTGCGGGCGGAGCTGGGTGATGAGATCGAGATCCAGATCCTGGCCAGCCAGGTGCCGCCGGACGACTATGGCGAGGATTGCGATATCAAGATCCACGTCGGCCCGCGCAGCAGTATGGGGGACGGCGATGTGATGCTGCTGCAGGAGCGGGTCGGCGCAGTGTGCAGCCCGGCTTATCTGGAGAAGCATGGCCCGGTGCCCTCGGCCGCCGGCCTGCTGGACTGCCAGTTGCTCAGCCTGTCGAAACCGGCCTCGGCCGAGTGGCAGACCTGGCAGGGGTGGTTCGACCGGCTGGGCATCGCCGGGGAGCGGTCGAAGCACTACATCAGCTTCAACAACTACGACATGGTGGTGCAGTCGGCGGTGTCCGGCGACGGCATTGCGCTGGGCTGGCTGGGGCTGATCGACCGGCTGCTGCAGAGCGGCGCGCTGGTGCAGGCGGTGCCCGATGTGGTGGTGAGTGATGCGGGCTATGTGATGTCGCGCGACTACTCCAGCCGCCTGCAAGGGCCGAGTTTGGTGTTCGACTGGATCGCCGAGCACTTGGCGGGGCAGGTCAGGCGGTAAAGGCTCTACCAGCCGCGGCGGCCCAGCAGGGCGTGCAGCCGGTTCTGCGGCGCAAAAGCATCGACCGGAGCGGGCCGGGTGAGGTCCTGCAGCACCCGGTGCACCAAGAGCGCGCCGAGTGCGGCAAAGATCATCCCGCCAGCGGCCTGGCCCAGCAGCACCCCCGGCGCGCCGGCCAGGTGGCCGCCCAGCACCGCCAGCGGCCAGGTGCCCAGGGTGTGGCGGCCCCAGTTGATCCAGGTGGAATAGACGGGGCGGCCCAGGTTGTTGAAGCTGGCGTTCTCGACAAAGATTACGCCATTGAAAAAGTAGGCCAGCGCCAGCGGCCCGCAAAACAGGTAGATCAGCGCGCGGGTCTCACCGGTGGCGGAGAACAAGTCCGCGATGGGCACTCTTAGAGCAAACAGCACTGCCGCCATCAGCAGCACGTAGACCGCGGTGAAAGTGATGCCAGCCATAAAGGCCTGGCGGACGCGGGCGAACTGCCCGGCGCCGAAGTTCTGCCCGATGATCGGGCCGATGGCGCCCGACAGTGCGAAGATCACCGAGAAGGCCACCGGCATCAGGCGGCCGATCACCGCCATGCCGGCCACCGCTTCGGTGCCGAACTGGGCAATCTCGCGCAAAACAATGGCGTTGCCGACCGGGGTGGCGACGTTGGTCAGAACCGCCGGCAAAGCAATCGCCCGGATCGCCCGCAGATCGCCTGCAACCTGCGCCGGCGCTGGCCGCATAAAGCCCTGGTGCACCCGGATCGCAGGCCAGAAAGCGGCCACCAGCATACAGGCCCGGGCCAGCACCGAGGCAATGGCCGCCCCGTCCAGCCCCAGTCCCAGGCCAAAGATCAGCAGCGGATCCAGCACCGCGTTCAGGCCGCCGCCGTAGAGCGTCGCCACCATCGAGCGGCGGGCATCGCCATGGGCGCGCAGCACGGCCATGCCGGTCATCGCCAGCGCCATCACCCACATCGTCGGCAGGATGATCCAGACATAGCGCATCGCCAGCCGCAGCACCTCGCCCTCCGCGCCTAGCAGCGTCAGGATCTGCTCCAGATAGGCGAGCACAAGAACGGGCATCAGCAGCCCGGTCAGGACGCCGATGGCGGCGACGCTGGTGGCGTAATGGCGGGCTTGGTCCGGCCGGCCCGCGCCCAGCTCCCGCGCCACCAGCGAGCCTGCGGCAATCGACAGGCCGATATTGATCGAGTTGGTGAAGAACAGCAGGGTGCCTGCATAGCCAACGGCGGCGGCCAGCGCGTCATTGCCCAGCATGGCGATAAAGGCCATGTCGACAAAATCGACCGCGAACATCGCCATCAGCCCGATACTGGCTGTCAGCGACATGCGCGTCACATGCCGCATCAGGCTGCCGGTGAGGAAGACCGCCTTGGGTTCCGCCTGGTCTGCCATCCATTGCCCCTTTCAGCGTTCGAGCACCTGCGCCCGTGACGGGCAAACGCCAGGCTGTCCCGGACAGTTCCGCGCATCTGCATATGACGAAGCCACCGGTACCGGGTTGTCAACCTGCGCCGCGGCGTGTCTGGCAGCCAGCTCAATCAGCAAACAGGTGGCGGGTTGCGGCAAGCTCCATCGCCTTGTCGCCTGACAGAGACAGGAAGCCGCTGAGCTGGCCCGCGTTTTCCTCGGCGCTTGCACTCTCGCGCACGTGGAACAGCTGGTTGAACCCGGCATCGCGGATGCGGTCGCCCTCGTGCAGGATATCGTTCCGGATTGTCGGCAGCAGCCGGTCCAGGGCGAGCTGCGGCGTGCGCTCGCCCGCGAGGCCGACCCGGTGGGCGTGGCCGACCAGGTAATCATCGCTGAACTCGCATTCGATGTGCAGGAAGCGGGTCGAGGAGCGGTCGGAATGGAAGTCATTCATCAGGTCGATGGCGCCGGGGTCCAGGCAGATGATCAGCTGATCGGTCTCGTAGTATTCGAACAGCATCCGCATCAGCGCCCGGCGGTGGCGGGTGCGCTTCATCAGGGCCGTCTGGATGCCGCCCAGGTCCGGCAGCGGGGTGTTTTCCTCGTTGAACAGGTACTCAATGGCGGGGATGTTGGTCACCTGGCGGATCTGCTCCAGCAGCCGCTTGGCCACATGCCATTTCTTGCACACCACAATCAGCAGCTCGCGCTCGCGCCCCAGGGTGCTTTCGGTTTCCCAGAACCGCGGCGCAAAGCGGCGCCCGATGCGGCCGCGCTGGGCCAGGAACCGGTACAGGCTTCGCCCCTCGTTGGAGATCTGGAAATCCACGCCCTGCGCCGCATAGAGCCGCCCCAGGCGGGATTTCAGCTCCTTGGCCTCAGGGCTGATCTTGCGGGCAAACAGGAAATCCTGACTGAGCAGCAGATCATAGTGATCATTGTGGAAGCTCACCGGCATGCCGTAGTCGGTGAACATCAGGAAGGTGAGGGTGCGGCTTTCGATCTCCTGTTCGGGAATCAGGTGGCGCACCAGGGTCTGAAAGAAGGTCTCATCCGGGATCCAGGTGGAGCGGAAGAATCGCATCACATCGCGGCGTTTGCGGATGAAGTCCAGGATCCACTCCACCGTGCGCCGCCGCAGGCACCACCACTGGCTGCCGATCTGCACCTGAATGTCTGAAGGTATTTCGCGCTGCAGCCCCAGCCGTTTCTGCAGCTCGTGGCTCCAGTAGAACAGCTGCTTGTGCTTGCGCTCGTTGAAGAAGTGCCGGTAGATCAGTCGGCCTTCCTTCATTCCGGTCTTGATCCAGTCGCTTTCAAAGAAGTCGAAGCTTTCGATAAAGTCCTTGTCGTGCGCGTCCAGGAACCGGTGGGCGTATTCCGCCGTCTTCACCGCCATGCAGTCGCCGGACAGCATGTAGAAATGGGTTGCGCGCGGAAACTCCTCCACCGCGCTGTTCAGCGCGTGCAGGGTGGCCTGCACCAGCGACCACTCCCCCCAGCCGCATTTGATCCGCTTTCCCGCGAAGGCCACATTCGGGTTGTCCGCCAGCGCCGTCCGGATCATCCGGTAGTCTTCCGGCGCCGCCCGCCCGTCGAAGTGGATGGACATGTAATCGCCAGCCGCAGTCAGCCGCTCAGCCTGCTGGATGATCGCCTCGGGGTCTTTATGGCAGAGCAGGATATATGCGATTTTCGCCATAGGGTGGACGGAGCGCCTCGACTTGCCTGATTGTTTCCCTTGATAGGCGGGCTGAAGGCACGAATAAACCAGATAGTTTCCGTTTCGGTAAACATATGCGATGAAGCTGGGAATGGCGTGAACAAGATGAGGGCAGCGGATGGGGTTCCCCGGCACCTGGATGACGGAAAGTGAAAGTGTGGTCTACCGGGTGGTGCCGAAATGCGCCTGCTCGACGATCGGGCAGATCCTCTACTACTCCGATCACGGCACATTCTTCGACGGCGACATTCACGACGCCAAGGAGGGGCTGCACAAATGGGCACAGGAGCACAGCCAGGGTCCGATCACCCGCAATGTGCAGGGGCAGCGGTCCTATGCCTTCACATGTGTGAGGAACCCCTATACCCGCATCCTCAGCTCCTTCTTCGACAAGATCTGCGGCATCCAGCGCAACGGCCGCCGCTACCGCGGCAACCTGGTGCCCAAGCTGGCCTATGAGTACGGGATCGAAGTCGGCGGCGAGGACGGCAAGCAGGAGTTCGACCAGATCGCCAGCTTCCGCCGGTTCCTGCTGTTCGCCCGCGACACCATCCGCTGGCGCCGCCCGATGGACCCGGACATCCACTGGTCGGCAATGTCGGGGCATGTTTCGACCTTCATCCTGAACGGCGGGCGTTACAACCAGATCTTCTGGACCGAGGCCTTCAACGAGGGCATGCAGCAGGTGCTGGACGCGATCGAGACGCCGCATCCGGTGGACCTGGCCGCAATCCCGCGCTTCAACGAGAGCGAAGGCCACGGCCCCAAGCGCGCGCATCCGGTGGAGGATTACTTCGACGACCTGTCGATGCATCTGGTCTACGAGATCTACAAGCGCGATTTCGAGCTGTTCAAATACGATTTCGAGAACCCGGCCAACAAGATGCCGGTGGGCGAGATCGACCTGGACGAGGTGCACGCCAAACTGGGGGAGTAGGCAGACAGGGCCGCAAGCGGGAGCTCCCGCGCCTTTGCCGCTGCATCAAAGATGCAGCTCAAAGCCTTGGGCCCGGCGCCGCTGACGCGGCGCGGGCGGGTGGTGCAATCGGCCATATGGCTTCACCTTTGCCCAAATACTCCCGCCGGAGGCGCGCCGTGCGCCAGCACGGCGCGTGGCCCAACGCGGCTTGGCGTGCTGGCGGCAGCCAGCGGGCCATAGCGGCGGCGGGAGAGCTTTGCGGATGAAAGAAATTTGCTGAGAGGCGGTTCAGGGGCAGGTCTGCCCTGAACGCGCCTGGCCCATTGTTTTGCGCCTGAAACCGCCTCAAGGGCAAGCGGCTGCGCCACCGCGCCTTGCGCGGCCCTTGACCCGGCCCCCGGCGCGGAGAGCAGAAGAAAACCCGCCGTTTTGAGGCGGCGGGTTTTGCTTTGCTTCGATATTGAATGGCCTCAATCCTCGTCAGGCAGCGCGCGCACAGCGCCTTTGGCGGCGGAGGTGGCCAGCAGCGCATAGGCCTTCAGCGCCTTGGAGACCTTGCGCTTGCGCGGCTCGGCCGGTTTCCAGCCCTTGGCGTCCTGCTCCTCGCGCCGCACCGCCAGTTCCTCGTCGGAGACCGCGAGGTGGATGGTGCGGTTGGGGATGTCGATCTCGATCTTGTCGCCTTGGCGCACCAGGCCGATGGTGCCGCCTTCGGCTGCCTCGGGCGAGACATGGCCGATCGACAGGCCGGAGGTGCCGCCGGAGAAGCGGCCGTCGGTCAGGAGCGCGCAGGCTTTGCCGAGGCCCTTCGACTTCAGGTAAGAGGTGGGATACAGCATCTCCTGCATGCCCGGACCGCCGCGCGGGCCCTCGTAGCGGATCACAACCACGTCGCCTTCCTTGACCTTGCCGGTCAGGATGTCGTTCACCGCCTGGTCCTGGCTTTCGCAGACATAGGCCGAGCCGGTGAACTTCAGGATGTGCTCATCGACGCCTGCGGTTTTCACGATGCAGCCGTCCCGCGCGATATTGCCGAACAGCACCGCCAGCCCGCCGTCCTGGCTGAAGGCGTGCTCCTTGGCGCGGATCACGCCGCGCTCGCGGTCGGTGTCCAGTTCCTTGTAGCGGTTGGCTTGGGAGAACGCCTGGGTGGTGCGGACGCCGCCGGGGGCGGCCTTGAACAGCTGTTCGGCCTCCGGGTTGTTGGCAACCTTGATGTCCCACTTGGCAATCGCCTCGCCCATGGATGCGGTATGCACGGTGTGGCAGTCCTCGTGCAGGAGCCCTGCGCGGCTCAGCTCGCCCAGGATCGAGAAGATGCCGCCGGCGCGGTGCACGTCCTCCATGTGGACGTTGTGGATGTTGGGGGCCACCTTGCAGAGGCAGGGCACCCGGCGGCTGAGGCGGTCCATGTCGGACATGGTGAAGTCCACCTCGCCCTCATTGGCGATTGCCAGCAGGTGCAGCACGGTGTTGGTGGAGCCGCCCATGGCGATATCAAGGCTCATCGCGTTTTCAAACGCCTCGAACGTGGCGATTTCGCGCGGCAGCAGGCCCTTTTCCTCGTCCTGGTAATGGCGCTTGGTGATCTCGACGATCTTGCGGCCGGCCTCCAGGAACAGTTCTTTGCGGTCGGCGTGGGTGGCCAGCGTCGAGCCGTTGCCCGGCAGCGCCAGGCCAAGGGCCTCGGCCAGGCAGTTCATCGAGTTGGCGGTGAACATGCCGGAGCACGACCCGCAGGTCGGGCAGGCGTTTTCCTCGATGTGCTTCACCTGCTCGTCGGTGAACTTGTCATCTGCCGCCGCGACCATGGCGTCCACCAAGTCGATCTTCTTCATGTCGAGATCGGCGATGTCGATCTTGCCCGCTTCCATCGGGCCGCCGGAGACGAAGATCGCCGGGATGTTGAGGCGCATGGCCGCCATCAGCATGCCGGGCGTGATCTTGTCGCAGTTGGAGATGCAGACCATGGCGTCCGCACAGTGCGCATTGACCATGTATTCGACGCTGTCGGCAATCACCTCGCGCGAGGGCAGCGAGTAGAGCATGCCGTCATGGCCCATGGCGATGCCGTCATCCACCGCGATGGTGTTGAACTCCTTGGCGACGCCGCCGGCCGCCTCGACCTCGCGAGCGACCATCTGGCCCAGGTCCTTGAGGTGCACGTGGCCGGGCACGAACTGGGTGAAGGAGTTGACGATGGCGATGATCGGTTTGCCGAAATCATCGTCCTTCATGCCGGTGGCGCGCCACAATCCGCGCGCGCCCGCCATGTTGCGGCCATGGGTGGAGGTTCTGGATCGGTACTTTGGCATCAGGCTGGTTCCCTTAGTCTTTGCCCTCAGGGACACGATTTGCGCAATAAAGGCAACCGGGCGGGGCTCTCTTCGGTAATATTGGCGCAGATTGCGCCGGATTTCAGTGGCGTAATGTCTCTGGCGGTGTGTCTTCAGGCGCGCAGCGGGGCGGGGTCGGGGGGCTTCAGCCAGTGATTCACCGTCAGCCCCAATACCAGCGCCCAGAAAGGCGCGCCGATTCCCAGGAAACTGATGCCGGAGACCGTGGTCATGAAGGTAATCAGCGCCGCCTCGCGCCCCTGCGGTTCCGCCAGCGCGGCAGACAGGCTGTTGCCGATGGTCGCCAGCAGCGCCAGGCCCGCCACGGTGGCGACCAGCGCCTTGGGTGCGATCAGGAACAGGCTGATCACGGTGGCGCCGCCAAGCCCCACCAGGATGTAGACAAGGCCCGTCATCACGCCCGCCAGATAGCGGGTGTCCGGGTTCTCATCCGCCTCCGGGCCCGCGCAAATGGCGGCGGTGATGGCGGCGAGGTTGAAGGCAAAGCCGCCGAAGGGGGCGAGCAGCAGCGACGCCAGGCCAGTGACGGTGAGGCTGGCGGACACCGGCGGTTCATAGCCGCAGGCCCTCAGCGCCACCACGCCCGGCATGTTCTGCGAGGACATGGTGACGACATACAGCGGCAGGCCGATGCCGATCAGCACCGGCAGCGAGAAGGCGGGGATGACGAACTCCGGCCGCGCCAGGGTCAGGTCCAGCGCCTCCAGGCTGCCAAAGGCACCGGTGCCTGCGCACCAGGCCACGCCCGCTGCCAGCACCGCGGGGATAGTATAGCGTGGAAACAGCTTGCGGCCCGCGAGGAAGGTGAGGCCCATAACGGCGACCAGCGCGGTGTCGGTCTGCAGCGAGGTGAAGGCGGAAAGCCCGAACTGGAACAGGATGCCCGCCAGCATCGCGCTGGCCAGGCTGTCCGGGATCAGGCGGGAGAGGGCGGCGAACCAGCCGGTGACGCCGGTGAGGGTCAGCAGGACCGCGCAAAGGAGAAAGGCGCCCACCGCCTCTGCCAGCGGCACGCCATTGAGGCTGACCGCCAGCAGCGCCGCGCCCGGCGTCGACCAGGCGGTCAGGACCGGCTTCCGGTAGATCAGCGACAGGATCAGGCTGGTGAGCCCCATGCCGAGACCCAGCACCAGCATCCAACTGTTGGCCTGGGACTGTGTCGCGCCCACCGCCTCGATCGCCTGGAAGATGATCGCGACCGAGCCGGTATAGCCGACCAGCACCGCGACCGCGCCGGAGACAATATGCGACAGCTTCACATCCTTGAGCATGCGGGTTTTCCTCTGGCGCCGGATCGGGTAGGGGTTTTGTGCGTTATAGCGCACATTACATCCCGTGCGTTATAGCGCACAAGGCTTTTTTGACGGGCGGAGACAATGAGCGACGACGGCATCACCTTGAACCTGCGGGAAATCCGGGCAGCGGCGGGACTTAGCCTGTCAAAGGCGGCAGAGGCCACCGGGGTCAGCAAGGCGATGCTGGGGCAGATCGAGCGCGGCGAATCAAGCCCGACGATTGCGACGCTGTGGAAGATCGCCAAGGGATTCCACCTGCCGCTGACCGCCCTGATCGGCGAAGCAACCCGGCCGGTGGGGGAGGCCGCCGGGGTTTATGAGACCGTGCAGTTCCCCGGCAGCATCGGGGTCAAGATCGTGTTTCCCTTTGACCCGCTTCTGGGCGCCGAGACCTTTCAGGTGACGCTGAAGCCGGGCCAAAGCCACCAGTCGCAGCCGCATGACACCGGGGTGACGGAGGAGGTCTTTGTGCTGCATGGCTCCATGGAGGTGCTGAAAGACGGGGAATGGGTGCCGCTGGAAGCAGGCCAGGGCCTGCGCTTTGCTGCCGATCAGCCGCACGGCTACCGCAGCCTGGAAACCGGCGCAGCCTTTCTCAACATGCATCACTACCGGCAGGCGGCTCTGACGCAGCGGGATTAAGGTGCTTCACTTGTGTATTTTCCCCGGGCTGCCTACCAATTGCGCAAGTGATTGATGTTGCAGGTACTGGAGCCAGGGATGGACACGCTGCGCGGAAGCCTTCTGATGGTGCTGGCCATGGCGGCCTTTGCGCTGGAGGACATGTTCATCAAATCCGCCGCCGCCAGCCTCCCGGTGGGGCAGATCCTGATCCTGTTCGGTCTCGGCGGCATGGCGGTTTTTGCAGGCCTAGCGCGTGCGCAAGGTCACACCCCCTGGCACCCGGGTTTTGGCACGCGCCCGATGCTGTTGCGGTCCCTGTCTGAAGTCGCGGGGCGCTTGTGTTATACCTTGGCGATTGCGCTGACACCGCTGTCTTCGGCCTCGGCCATTCTGCAAGCGACGCCCTTGGTGGTTGCCGCGGGCGCGGTGGTATTCTTTGGAGAGACCGTCGGCTGGCGGCGCTGGCTGGCCATTGGGCTGGGCTTTGCCGGGGTGCTGCTGATCCTGCGGCCGGGCCTCAGCGGCTTTGAGCCTGCCTCGCTGTTTGCGGTGGCTGGCACGCTGGGCTTTGCGGGCCGTGATCTGGCCACCCGCGCGGCACCCAAGGACATGAGCAACAACCAGCTGGGGTTCCTGGGCTTTGCGATGCTGGTGGTGGCTGGTGCACTTGCGCTGGGCTGGACCGGCGGCGCTGTCTGGCCGGCCCCGCGCAACTGGTTGGATATCGCGGCAGCCACGGTGATCGGGGTGATTGCCTATAACGCCTTGTCTGGCGCCATGCGGGCGGGCGAGATCTCTGTCATTGCGCCGTTCCGCTATACCCGCTTGGTATTTGCCATGGTGCTGGGGGTGCTGGTCTTTGGCGAACGCCCCGATGCGCTGACCCTGATCGGCAGCGCCGTCATCGTCGGCAGTGGTGTTTTCACGCTGCTGCGCAGCGGCAAGGTGTGAGCGCCATCTTGCGCCCGCCGCCGCGCGGCCTTACATCTGCCGCCCATGGCCAAGAAAAAGCAGACATCAGACCCGAATTACAAGGTGATCGCCGAGAACCGGCGGGCACGCTTCGATTACGCGATCGAAAGCGATATCGAATGCGGCATCGTGCTGGAAGGGTCCGAGGTCAAGGCGCTGCGCGGCAACGGCACCAATATTGCCGATTCCTACGCCGCAGTGGAAAACGGCGAGCTGTGGCTGGTGAACTCCTATATCCCGCCCTACGAGCAGGCAAAGGTGTTCAAGCATGAAGAGCGCCGCCGCCGCAAGCTGCTGGTCTCGCGCAAGGAACTGGCCGACCTTTGGAACCTGACCCAGCGCAAGGGGATGACCCTGGTGCCGCTGGTGATCTATTTCAACCACAAGGGCCGTGCCAAGATCAAACTGGGCATCGCCAAGGGCAAGAAGCTGCATGACAAGCGCGAAACCCAGGCCAAGCGCGACTGGGGCCGCCAGAAGCAGCGGCTGCTGAAGGACGCCCGCTAAGGCCCTTGGCGAGAGCGCGCCGCTCCCTTTCATCTTTCTGAAAATACTCGCGCCGCAGGCCGGCGCCGCAAGGCGCTGTTCTGCAGCCGTCTGCTGTTGCAATATCCGACAAAATAAGTCAGATATGTGGTTCCCAGCAAATCCGCCTAAGGATCCAGCCCGGACGAAGAGGACAGCGCGCCTGCTGTCGGGACCATCGTAAGGGACAAGCCAATGAGTAGAGTTTCGCATGAGGCCGGGCTGGCGGCGCATGGATTTGACGAATTCGAGACCGGGCTGCTGCCGGTGCTGCGGCACTTTCTGATGAGCTATGAGACGCCGGACAGCCAGGCCTGGCAGCGGGCCTATATGGTGGCGGCGGAACGCTGGGGCGAGGCCGTCGGGCTGCCCGCGGCGCAGGCGCTGATGAAACTGCTGCGGGCGGTGCTGGACTGCCGGGACGGGCAGTTTGCCTTCATGGATCCTTTTGACCTGGAACTGCGCGGGACCGTGACGCCGGAAGAGGCCGCGCTGCTGCGGATGCTGCATCACATGCGCCGGGACCAGACGCCGGGCGCGCGTGAAGCCGTCGCCGACGTCACCGGCGGGCAGATGGATCCGCATGTGATCCGGGCCGGCCTTGCCTTTGCGCACCGGTTTTCCGCGGGCCACGCAGCAGCCCGGCCGGAAGCGCCGCGATTGCGGGTGGTGGCTTGAAACCCCTGGGAAGGCAGGCGCGCCCGTTTGGCGCTGATACCGGCGCGGTGCCGGCAGGCAAGAGCCGCCAGCCTTATTGCACGCTGGTGATGTATTCCGTGATCTTCTCCCGGCCCAGCAGGCGCTTGTGGGACTTCAAGGCGGGGCCGGCAAAGACGATCCGCAGGCTGTCGATCTCCAGAAGCGGTTGCAGCGCCGCGGCGGGCACGCCGATCACCCGCAGGATGGAGAGCTTCTTCAATCCGCTCAGCGGCGTCAGGTCGCGAATGCCGGTCCCCGAAATGCTGAGCTCCCAAAGCTCTCCCATCCCCTGAACCCCCTCCAGGTCCGCAACGGCAGTGTTGGTCACCGAGAGTTCCCGCAGGTTCTTGCCTGCGAGCGGTTTCAGGCTGCTAACCGCGGTGCCTTTCAGGGTCAGCTTGCGCAACGCGTTCAGCCCGGCCAGCGGAGAAATATCACTGACATTTGTGCCATCCAGCGCCAGTTCATTCAGGTTTGCCGCATCCGCAATCGGGGCCAGCTCCGCCACCTGCGTGTCCGACAGGATCAGGGTTTGCAGCGCCAGCTTGTTCTGCAGCCCCTCAAGGCTTAGCAGCCGGGTGCCATCCGCCCGCAGCATCTCCAGCCGGTCCGAGGCGGCCAGCGCGGCAACGCTTTCCACCGGGCAGTTGGAAATCCAGGCCACCCGCAGATTTGCGGCGGCCAGCGGGCTCAGATCGGAAACCTGCGTGTTGAAGGCCAGAAAGACCTCCAGTTCCTTAAGGCCCTCGAGCGGGCTCAGGTCGGTAACGCCGGAATCGGCGATATTCAGGCTCTGCAGCCGGGTCAGGCCGCGCACAAAGGACAGGTCGGTGACGTCCTTGATGCCCCAGACCGAAAGATGCTCAAGCGCGGTCACGCCGGCCAGCGGAGTGAAGTCCGGCGCGCGGACAGAATCAAGGCTCAGCCGCTTCAGTTCCGGCAGGCGGGTGAGGGGGGTTATGTCGGGTGCGGTGATGCCGACCAGCGCCAGCCGTTCCAGCCCCGGCAACGCCGCCAGCGGCGAGAGGTCGACTGGCGCGTCAAAGCGCAGGTCAGCCATCAGTGTCAGTTCTTTCAGATGGCTGAACCGTTCCAGTCCCTGCAAGTCCGGAGTGTGGCGACCGATCCGGATCTGCGCCTTCAAGTCATTGTCATTAATGCAAGTTTTCCCGATCTCCACGCAGCTTGCACGCAGCGCCTGGGGGCTGGCCAGACAAAGAAAAACGAGGAGGACTGGAATGATGCGTCGAAAAACGGGCATGGCAATAGACCTCTGCAATAATAAGCTCAAATTGTGTCTGCGGTTATTACCGGCACGTTAAAACGCCGCAAGAAATTTGTAACCGCAGGCAGACGGCCGGGATAGCTTGCGCCGCTGTGCTGCCGGATGTACCCATGGCGCTAAGTGCAGACAGGGAGACGCTTTGATGCAGGACGATCCGAAGACGCTGGTTTCCACGGACTGGCTGGCCGCCCATCTTAAGGACCCGGATCTGCGGGTGCTGGACGCCTCCTGGTATCTGCCGCAGCAGGGCCGGGACGCCAAGGCGGAGTATGAGGCCGCCCACATTCCTGGCGCGCGGTTCTTCGATATCGACGATATTTCCGACAACCGGTCCGACCTGCCGCATATGGTGCCGCCGGTCGAGAAATTCATGTCCAAGCTGCGCGCCATGGGCGTCGGCGACGGTCACCAGGTGGTGATCTATGACGGCGCCGGCCTGTTTTCCGCCGCCCGTGTCTGGTGGCTGTTCCGGCTGATGGGCCAGACCAATGTTGCGGTTCTCGACGGCGGTTTCCCCAAGTGGCAGGCTGAAGGCCATCCGGTCGAGGATCTGCCGCCGGTGATCCGCGACCGCCATATGACCGTGCGGGTGCAGAACCACATGGTGCGCGATGTGACTCAGGTCTCTGCCGCCGCCAAGCTGGGAGACCATGAAATCATCGACGCCCGCTCTGCCGAGCGCTTCCGCGGCGACGCGCCGGAGCCGCGCGAGGGACTTCGTGCGGGCCATATACCGGGCTCCAAAAACGTCCCCTTCGGCCAGGTGCTGAATGACGACGGCACCATGAAGGATGCCGAAGGGCTGCGTGCCGCCTTTGAAGCTGCTGGCGTCGATCTGAGCAAACCTGCGATTACTTCCTGCGGATCGGGCGTCACCGCCGCCATCCTCAGCCTCGCCCTGGAGCGGACCGGCAAAACCGATCACGCGCTTTATGACGGGTCCTGGGTGGAATGGGGTGCCTTCCCGACCCTTCCCGTTGCTACCGGAGAGAACTGATGTTCGAGACCCTGAAACCCCAGCCCGCCGACAAGATCCTGGCGCTGATGCAAATGTACCGCGACGACCCGCGCGCGGATAAGATCGACCTTGGTGTCGGCGTCTACAAGAACGCGGAGGGCGTCACCCCGGTGATGCGCGCGATCAAGGCGGCGGAGCACAAGCTGTGGGAAGAGCAGACCACCAAGGCCTATGTCGGCCTGGCGGGCGATCCGGCCTACTCAGACGCGATGATCAAGCTGATCCTCGGCGATGCCGTTGCCCGCGAAAACATCGCTGCCGCAGCCACCCCCGGCGGCACCGGCGCGGTGCGGCAGGCGTTTGAGCTGATCCAGATGGCCAACCCCAAGGCCCGCGTTTTCGTGTCGGATCCGACCTGGCCGAACCACGTGTCGATCCTGAACTACGTCGGCATCGAAACCGTCGTCTACCGCTACTTCGACCGCGACACCCGTGGTGTGAACTTCGACGGGATGATGGAAGACCTGAAGGGCGCTGAGAAGGGCGACGTGGTGCTGCTGCACGGCTGCTGCCACAACCCGACCGGCGCCAACCTCAACGAGGTGCAGTGGAAAGAGGTCATCGCGCTGCTGAACGAACGCGGCCTGATCCCGATGATCGACATCGCCTATCAGGGCTTTGGCGATGGTCTGGAAGAGGATGCGCTGGGCGTGCGCCTGGTCGCCTCCAGCTGCCCCGAGACGCTGATCGCGGCCAGCTGCTCCAAGAACTTCGGAATCTACCGCGAGCGCACCGGCCTGCTGATGGCGGTTTCCAACGATGCCTCTGCGCAGGCGCTGAACCAAGGCACCCTGGCGTTCCTGAACCGGCAGAACTACTCCTTCCCGCCGGATCATGGCGCGCGGCTGGTGACAATGATCCTGAACGACGATGCCCTGCGTGCCGATTGGGCGGCAGAGCTGGAAGAGGTGCGCCTCGGTATGCTGGGCCTGCGTCAGAGCCTCGCGGATGAACTGCAGCGGCTGACCGGCTCTGACCGGTTCAGCTTCATCGCCCAGCACCGCGGCATGTTCTCTCTCCTGGGCACCACGCCGGAGCTGGTCGAGAAGATGCGGGTCGACAACGGCATCTACATGGTGGGCGACAGCCGCCTGAACATCGCGGGCCTCAACGCGCAGACCGTGCCGGTTCTGGCCAAGGCGATCGTCGACGCAGGCGTCTGAGCGTTATTTGTGTTAAGGTGAAAACGCGCCCGCGAAACGGGCGCGTTTTTCTATTGGCTCGAGGCCGCGCAAGACTTGTTGTGAAAGGTCTTGTCAAAAGTTTTCAAAAATCTGTTGCCCGTTTCGATTCTGGTAACGGGCTTGGCAAGGGCGGGGCTCCCGCGCCTGTAAGCGTGCCTTGGCTGCGCCAAGACCCTTGCAGGCTTGGGCGTGGCACCGCTGGCGCGGTGCAGAGGAGGAACGAATCCGGGTCCCTCCGGCTGCGCCGAGGCAGCGGCGCTTGGCCCAACAGGGGGGATCACCTGTGATGATCCCGCGCCTGGCGGGAGTGCCCCGCCCAAATCGAAACGCGGCGCCTGAAGCAGGCGCCGCGCTTTTCTTTCAAGGGCTGTAAAGTCAGCTCGGCGAGAACTCCGGGTAGGCCTCCATGCCCAGCTCCGCCATGTCGAGCCCGTTGACCTCGTCCTCTTCCTCGACCCGGATGCCCATGGTGGCACGCAGGATGATCCAGACAACGGCAGAGGCTGCGACGGTGAAGACACCCACCACGGCGATGCCGGTCAGCTGGGTCAGCAGGTTGGCTTCGGGGTTCGACAGAACCACGGCCACGGTGCCCCAGATGCCGCAGATCAGGTGCACCGGAATGGCGCCGACCACGTCGTCGATCTGCAGCTTGTCCAGGAACGGCACCGCAAAGACCACGATCACGCCGCCGATGGCACCGATCAGGGTGGCCAGGCCCAGGCCCGGGGTCAGCGGCTCGGCGGTGATTGCCACCAGGCCCGCCAGCGCGCCGTTCAGGATCATGGTCAGGTCAGGCTTGCGGAACAAAAGCTGGGTCAGCACCAGCGCCGCCACGGCGCCGCCTGCGGCAGCAGCGTTGGTGTTGGCGAAGATACGCGAGATATCAGCCACGTCGCCGATGGAGCCCATCGCCAGCTGCGAGCCGCCGTTGAAGCCGAACCAGCCCATCCACAGGATGAAGCAGCCAAGCGTCGCCAGCGCCAGGTTGGAGCCGGGCATCGGGATGGTCTTGCCGTCCTTGTACTTGCCGATGCGCGGGCCCAGGATCAGCGCGCCGGTCAGTGCGGCCCAGCCGCCAACGGAGTGCACAACGGTCGAGCCTGCGAAGTCCAGGAAGCCCATCTCTTCCAGGAAGCCGCCGCCCCACTTCCAGCTGGCCTGGAACGGGTAGATCACCGAGGTCAGCACGATGGTGAAGATCAGGAAGGGCCACAGCTTGATGCGTTCGGCCAGGGTGCCCGACACGATCGAAGCGGTGGCGGCGCAGAACATCAGCTGAAAGAAAAAGTCAGAGCCGGTGGAGGCATAGGAGTAATCATCCGCGCCTTCTGCGGTGATCCCCACGGCTTCCAGAACGCCGGGGCCAAAGACACCGGACAAGACACCGTCAACCGCCCAATTGCCCAGCGGATACATCAGGTTATAGCCAATCAGCCAGTAGAACACCGCCGCCAGCGAGAACAGGGCCATGTTCTTGGTCAGCTGCATAGTGACGTTCTTGGAGCGCACCAGCCCCGCCTCCAGCATGGCAAAGCCCGCCGCCATCCAGAACACCAGGCAGCCGCCGATCAGGAACAGGAGCGAGTTCAGGATGAACACGGTGTCGGTTGCCGGGTTCACGCCCGGGGCCGGGCCGTCCTGGGCAAGGGCCAGGCCCGGCAGCGCCGTCAGCGCCAGCGCGGCCAAGGGGAGTTTCAGTTGCTTCATATGTCTTTCCTCCATGCCGGGCGCGCTCAGAGCGCCTCGAGATTGGTTTCGCCGGTGCGCACCCGCACGGCCTGTTCCACATCCAGAACAAAAATCTTGCCGTCACCGATCTTGCCGGTGCGGGCGGTCTCAGAGATGGCGCTGACGGCGGCCTCGGCCTGATCGGCGGGCACCACCAGTTCCAGCTTCAGCTTCGGCACGAAGTTCACTTCGTACTCGGCGCCCCGGTAGATTTCCGTGTGCCCGGCCTGCGCGCCGAAGCCCTTGATTTCGGTGACCATCAGCCCGCTGACACCCAGCGAGGTCAGCGCTTCGCGGACCTCGTCCAGCTTGAAGGGCTTGATGGCAGCTATGATCAGTTTCATCTCAGCATCCCCTGCATTTGATTACGCCGGCCCCATGCCGATGCATTTCGCACTTGCAGCAAAACGGGCCGCCCGAGTCGTGCAAAGAAACGGCCAGCAAGTTTCCGCGCGTCTTTCTGCGAGCGCACAATAATTTTGCGCCTTTTGCCCGGTTCGCTTAAAAACCGGCCATCTGGCAAAAGGGGAAAGGTCCGGATTCTGCCCCTCTACAAACCGCGGCAGGCAGAGTATTGTCGCGGCAAACGGGCAAACCGGGCAGGAAATGACGATGGCTCAAGGATCCGGGCGCAAGCCTCTGGTGGCAGAAAAACGCTATTCCGCAGGCGGCAAGGGCAGGGCCTCTGCCGCGAAAAAGCCCGTGCGCAGGAAGCCCGCGCGCAAGGCAAAGAAGGCCGGGCTCTTCGGTCTGTTGTTCCGCAAGAAGACGCGCGCCAGGCCCGCGCCTAAGAAGCGCGGCCTTATCGGCCTTTTGCTGGCGCCCTTTGCCTGGGCGTTCCGGCTGGTCTGGGGATTCACCTGGCGTATTGGCATGGTGGTCTGCGGGCTGATCGGCCTGGCGGTGGCTTTCCAGTATGCCAGGCTGCCGGAAGTCTCTGCCTACCTCGACGGACGCGCGCGCGGTTCGGTCACTTTGCTGGACCGCGAGGGCGAGGTCTTTGCCTGGCGTGGCGACCAGTTCGGCGGCGTGGTGACGGCGGATACCGTCTCGCCGCATCTGAAGAATGCGATCGTCGCGACTGAGGACAAGCGGTTCTACCGCCATTTCGGCATCTCGCCGCGCGGCATCGCCAGCGCCGTGCGCATCAACCTCAGCGAGGGCCGCGGGCCGTTGTCGGGCCATGGCGGCTCTACCATCACCCAGCAGACCGCCAAGCTCTTGTGCCTGGGGCGCGTCTATGACCCCTCTGAGTGGAAGAGCGAAAGCGCCTATGAGGCTGACTGCCGTAAGAGCTCGCTGTGGCGCAAGGCGACCGAGGCGGTATTTGCCCTGGCGATGGAGACCAAATACACCAAAGACGAGATCCTCTCGATCTACATGAACCGCGCCTATATGGGCGGAGGCGCCTATGGCGCCGAGGCGGCTGCGCAGCGGTATTTCGGCAAATCCGCCAACCAGCTGTCTCCGGCAGAAGGCGCAATGCTGGCCGGTCTGCTGACTGCGCCGTCAACTCTGGCGCCGACCAACAGCCTGAAGCGTTCGCAGGACCGCGCCGCGACCGTGCTGCGGCTGATGCAGGAACAGGGTTATCTCACCACCGCGGAGATGAAGCGCAACCAGGATAACCCTGCCGTGCTGAGCGAGGCCGCCGCGGCGCGGGCTGGCGGTTATTTTGCCGACTGGGTTATGGATACCATCCCGGACTTCCTGGGCGATCAGACCACCGAGGATGTCGTAATCCGCTCGACCTTGGATCAGCGCCTGCAGACGGCGGCTGAAGAAGCGCTGAAATACGTGTTCGAGAACAAGGTCCGTGAAGGCTCCAAGGCGCAGGCGGCGATTGTAGTGATGAGCGCCGACGGAGCCGTGCGCGCCATGGTCGGCGGCCGCAAGACGAAGGTGTCGGGCGTGTTCAACCGCGCCACACAGGCCAAGCGGCAGACTGGCTCGGCTTTCAAGCCGTTTGTCTACGCCACCGCGCTGGAGCTTGGCTATTCGCCCTATGACCGGGTGCTGGACGCGAAATACTGCCTGAACATTCCGGGGTCGGGCCAGTGGTGCCCGGACAACTATACACGCAAGTTTTATGGCGAGGTGACACTGGCGCGGGCGCTGCGGGATTCGCTCAACGTGCCGGCGGTGAAGATCTCCGAGGCGGTGGGCCGCGACAAGGTTAGCCGGGTGGCCCGGGATTTCGGCATCGACAGCGACCTGGCGGCAGGGCCCGCGCTGGCCTTGGGCGCCTCCGAAAGCAGCCTGCTGGAAATGACCGGGGCCTACGCTGGCATCCTCAACGGCGGCTCCTCAGTGACGCCTTACGGGGTGACCGAGCTGAAGCTGGTCGAGGACAGCAACGCGCTGATGGGCGCCAGCGGCGGTATCGGCGAACGGGTGATCCGCACTGAGGCGGCGCAGCAGCTGGTCTGGATGATGGAGAAGGTGATTGCCGGCGGCACGGGCCAGCGGGCGCAGATCCCGGGCTGGCAGGCGGCGGGCAAGTCCGGCACCACTTCGGCGGCCAAGGATGCCTGGTTCATCGGCTTCACTGCCGATTATGTGGCGGGCGTCTGGATGGGCTATGACGACAACACGCCGCTGTCCGGTGTGACTGGCGGCGGCCTGCCGGCCGAGATCTGGAAGGAAACCATGGTGCGGGTGCATGAAGGGCTGGAGCCCAAGCCGCTGCCGATGCTGGAACCAGCGCCGATAGCGCCGCCGCCGCAGGAACCGCGCCGCGAGCGCCGCCGCCGTCAGGGACCGAACCTTGGCCAGGAGCTGGGCCGCGCGGTCGACAACATCCTGCGCGATATCCTGGGCAACTGACCGGCGTCGGGGCTGGCGGGAGCTCTCCCGCCTGTCTCAGGCCGCCTTGCGGAGCCCTTCGGCAGTTGGGCCCGGCGCCGCACCCAGAGGGTGCGGCGTGCGCCCTGCCCGCGGGGCAGGGCGCCAGACCCAACGGGAGCAAGGCATCACTGATGCTGCAGCGACGGGCGGGAGTGCCCCGCTGCATGCGGGCCAATACCGTCAGCAGAACAAAAAAGGCTCCCCGCGGGGAGCCTATTTCTAATCCAGTGACGGGGTGCTTCAGCTCAGCCGCTTCAGCTCTGCAATCAGCGCGTCAATGTCGCCCCGCTTGCTGTCCAGGATCGCGCCGATCTCGGTGCGTTCGGTCAGGAGGAGATTGACGCCTTCAATGAACATGTTGAAGAACAGATCCCGGCCGGAGCGATCCGACACAAGGAATGTCACCTCGAAGGGGGACTGGCCCTTGAGGTAGGCTATGGTGCTCACCTCATACCACTTTTTCACCTTCTTGACGCCAGTCACCTCCAGCTTGCCGCCGATGAACTCACGGAAGCGCTTGCCATACTTGCGCGAGATATAGCCCTGGAAGGCCTGGGAGAACGCCTGCTTCTGTGCGGAGGACGCCCGGCGCCCGTCCGAACCCAGCGCATAGGCGGCGATATAGGAGGTGTCGCTGTAGCGCTGGAAGATCCGCTCGAAGTCGCGGTACATCGCGCTCTCGCCCTTGCCGGAGGCGATCACACGGTTGATGTCGGTGACCAGGCTGTTGATCAGCGTGCTGGCGCTGGCTTCGTTCAGCGCCCACAGGGCTTGCGGCGCGGTGGCCAGCACGGCGCCGGCACCCATCAGAAATTTGCGGCGGTCCATCGTCAGAATCCTTCGGTGTCCAGTTCGAACGGGTCGATTTCCTTGATCTCTTCGCCATCGCCCAGCTCGAACCGGCGGTTCTGCAGATAGATCAGGCGCGATTGCGCATAGCTGTCGGCGCTCTCGTAGAGAATCGAATCGATCGTGTCGGAATAGTTGCCACGATCGCCCATGCGGCGCACGATTTCCGCATAGATGCTGATGTTGTCGGCAGTATTCTGCTCGACATATCCCAGCGGGTTGGTGAAGAAATCCACCGCAATCCCGGCGGCATCGCGGGAGGTGGAGGGGCCAAAAAACGGCAGCTCGACGTAGGCGCCTTCGCCAACGCCCCAAACGTGCAGCGTCTCGCCGAAGTCGGTATCGACTGGCGGCACGTTGAACTCGCTGGCGGGGTCAGCCAGGCCCGCAAAGCCCACTGTGGAGTTGATCACGAAGCGCGAAAACGCGTTGCCGGCCATCTTCAGATCGCCCTGCAGCAGCGCGTTGATCATTTGCCCCGGCATCGACAGGTTCTCGGCAAAGTGGGAGAAGCTGGTCACCATCGGCGGGGGAACAATTGCCACATAACCCTTGGAAGCAGGCCGGAACGCCAGCCGGTCGACCCCGCGGTTAAAGGCGTGAACCGTGCGGTTGGTTTTCTCGTAGGGGTCGAACACCTCGCCGGAGGCCCGCGCGACAGGATCCTGGGTGGCACAGCCAGCAGCGAAGGCGGCGAAAATCAGCGCAAACAGAAATTTATGCGGTCGCAACATATAGGGCATTCGGTTAAGTGTCCAAATTGATACTGGCGCCGGCGCGTCGGAGGGCAAATAAGGATTCTCCCGCCGTTTTCCAGTCTGATTGCATTTTTTTACCTGCTTGTGTCACAACTGATACAACCCAGACCATGATGCAACCCAGCCCTGACCCGAAGCCAAGGAACCACTAGTGCAGTCTGCCCATGAATAAAAGTGTTTATAAAAATGGCTATGAGGAACTGCGTGCCGTGCGGCGGCAGAGCCGTGGCCTTTACTGGTTTACCGGGATCTTCAGCTTCT